>DASZJK010000337.1:0-1824 GCA_035948155.1 Candidatus Dormiibacterota bacterium | reverse complement strand
CCGCATCGCTCAGGTCAGAGTGCGACGAGCACGGGACGGACCATCCGGCCCCTCGCGCGATCTCCGGCTGCCTCGCCCCGCAGGTACACCGCATCGATCGAGAAATCGAACTCACGGCCCTCCAGCGCGCCCCGCCTCTGCCGCGATCGCATTCGGTCCGCGCTCACGCGAGTGCGCGCGCCGGGGTTCACGATCACGATGTCCGCGTCGAACCCGGGCGCGATCGCGCCCTTGCTGTTTTCCAGACCGGCGAATGCCGCCGGCGCCGAGCTCAGCCAGCGCGGCGCCTGCCAGACGTCGCCAAGATCGCTGGCGATCTGGAGGCAGCTGAGGTAAAGGGTCTGGACGCCCGGGCTTCCCGCCGGGGCCTCGTCGA
Source organism: Candidatus Dormiibacterota bacterium (assembly GCA_035948155.1). Taxonomy (GTDB): domain Bacteria; phylum Chloroflexota; class Dormibacteria; order Dormibacterales; family Dormibacteraceae; genus 40CM-4-65-16. The sequence goes on along the minus strand of DASZJK010000337.1, from coordinate 1,448 downwards.
GCTCGCGCGACTTCTCCTCATCGGTGTGGGGGGCGTGGTCGGTGCTCACGATTCCGATCACCCCGCGCCGCAGACCGTCGACGAGCGCCTGACGGTCGGCCTCGGTGCGCACTGGCGGCAGCACCTTCATCGCCGCGCCGACCCGTTCGAAATCCCGGTTGGTGAGGAGCAGGTACTGCGGGCAGGTCTCGAGCGAGAGCGACGTGCCATTCCTGACGGCGTCTTCGGCGGCCTTGAGACCGAGCGCGCTCGACAGGTGCGCGACGTGCAGATGGGCGCCCGCATCGCGAGCCACCGCCGCAGCCGCGGAGATGGCGACGGCCTCGGCCTCGGGTGGTCGAGACTCCAGCAGGTCATCGTATGTAAGCAGCGGCCGCCGGAACGCCGCAAGGATCGCGGGATCCTCGGCGTGGATGGCGAGGGGCAGGCCCAGGTGCGCGACTGTTGGCGCAAGGCGCGCGAGCGTTCCGTAGTCGGCGGGCGGCTCGGTGTCCGGGTCGTCGGCGTCGAGCGAGCTGACGATCTGCTTGCGGCTTAGGCTGAACGAGTAGGCGAGGTAGGCCTTGAACCCAACCGCGCCGGCCGCCGCCAGGCCCTCCAGCTGCTCCGGCGTGGAGCTCGAGCGGATGAGGGCCCACAGCCCGAAGTCGACGAGCGCCCGGCTTCGGGCCAAGGCCGCTTTGGCCTCGAGAACGCCGGCGCTGTCCACTGCCGGGACCGTGTTCGGCATGTCCAGCACCACGGTCACACCGCCCGCGGCAGCGGCGGCGGTGAGCGTTCCGAAATCCTCCTTCTCCGGAAAACCCGGATCGCGGCTGTGGACGTGCACGTCGACGGCCCCGGGCATCACGTACTTGCCTTTCGCGTCGACGGTCTCGCCGCTCGACTGCAGTCGCGGCTCGACCCTTGTGATCACCCCGTCGTTGATCAGCACGTCGGCGACCCGCGGACCGTCGGTCGTGTAGACGGTGCCGCCCCGAATCAGGAGCTCAGTCAAGGACGAGGTCTTGAACGCGAAACAACGGTGAATACGGAATGCGCGCCTCGCGGATGTTCTCTTCGCCGCCCTCGCCGCGGTCGAGCACGACCACGAGGTGAATCACATCGAGTCCCGCGTCGCGCAGCACCTGGATCGAGCGCAGCGAATCGCCGCCCGTCGTGACGACGTCCTCGATGACGGTCACGCGCTCGCCCGGCGCGAAGCGGCCCTCGAGCTGCTTGCCCGTGCCGTAGCCCTTCGGCTCTTTGCGCACCAGCAGCAGCGGGAGGAGGGTCTCCATCGAGACCGCGCCACCCAGAAGCACCGCGCCAAGCTCCGGCGCAGCGAGTCGCTGCGTTTCTTTGGGGACGAGCTCCGCGAGGTGCGCGGCGATCCGCTTCAGGAGCTGCGGGTCGGTCTCGAAAAGGAATTTGTCGAAATAGCGGTTCGATCGCTTGCCGGAACGAAG
>DASZJK010000336.1:0-1738 GCA_035948155.1 Candidatus Dormiibacterota bacterium | reverse complement strand
GCTCCAACCTCGTGGGCATGGGCATCCTGCCGCTCCAGTTCGCTCCGGGCGAGAACGCGCAGCTGCTTGGGCTGAGCGGGCGTGAGCGCTACACCATCCGCGGCCTCGAAGGCATCAAGCCTGGTCACCACTTCGAAGTCGAAGCCGCGACTGATGACGGCACGGTGAAGCGCTCCACCACCCACGCACGCGTCGACAACGAGACCGAGGTGGGATACCTGCACCACGGAGGCATCCTGCCGCAGGTGCTGCGGGAGCTGATCGGGAAAAACTAGAGCTCGAACCCCCGGATAGTCCGGACGATCCGGAGTGTCTACGCCGCCGGGATAGCTGCTTCGCTGTCCTCGTACGACGTTTTGATCGGCAGCCACCGCTCGTGCCCGCACTCCGGACATTCGAACAGGCCGACCAGCACCTCGGGCCGCGAGGAGTCGGAATGCATGGTGCGCAGCTCCATCGAAACTCGCGCGTCATGGCGTTCGCATGCCGGGGCCTCGTCGTAGCTCATGACGGAATTTAGCGCGTTGCGTTGAAACGACCGCTAGTGAATGTGGCACAAGGGGCCAGGTTGCCCACTTGTCGCCGACAACCTAAGCTTCGGAGCAGTCGTGGCCACGAAGAAGCTCGAACAAGAGGAAGTCCAGGAACCGCGGCCGACCGTGCGTGAGTGGGCGCAGTCGGTGCAGCAGTCGGCCAGGCTGGTCGCGGGCGCGGACGGCCTCGACCGCCAGGTCGAGTGGGTCCGCCTCATGGAGACGCCCGAGATCCAGCCGCGCCCGGGCGACCTGATGTTCACGACAGGCTTCCCGATCAAGGACGACGTCTCCGCGCAGATCCGGCTCGTCGAGCGCATCGCGGATTCGGGCGGCGCCGGCCTGGTCGTGCGGCCGCTGCCCTACCTCCGGAAGCTGCCGCCGGAGATGGTCACCGAGGCCGACCGCCTGAAGGTGCCGCTGTTCACCATCCCTTCCGACGTCCAGTTCGTGGACCTGATGGCGCCGCTGCTCGAGCGGATCATCAACGCCGAGCACTGGCGGCTGAAGCGGTCGATCGAGATCCACCGCCGCTTCACCGAGCTCGTCCTGGACGGCAAGGGCGTCAACGAGATATGCCGCACGCTTGCCGACCTGCTCGACAGCGCGGTCGTGGTCGAGGACGCAAGCTTCCACCTCCTGGCGCACGCCGGCGGAAGCGCCGACCCGCACCGCAAGGAGACGATCGCCCGCCAGGGCACGCCGCAGCGCGTCCTGTTCGATCCCCAGATCCAGCGCACGCTGCGCGAGGTCGAGGCCAAGCGCGGCCCCGTCAAGGTGCCGGCGTTCCCCCACCTCGGGATGTCGCGGGAGAGGCTGATCGCGCCGATCTTCGCCGCCAACCAGGTCCTCGGCTACATCTCCATCCTCGACCACCCGCCCCAGAACGAGGAGCTGGCGTTCATGGCGATCGAGCAGGCCGCGTTGGTGCTCGCGCTTTCGATCGCGAAGGAGCGGGAGCTGTCGGAGGTCGAGGGCAGGGTCAGGGGCGAGTTCCTCGAGGACCTTCTTCACGGCACCTTCGGCGACGAGGCCGCCGCCCAGCGGCGCGCCCGGCACCTCGGCTACCCGCTGCACGGCAGCCACATCGTGGTGCTGGTCGACATCGACGACTTCCGCGGCTTCAACAAGGCGCGGCAGATCTCCGAAGACGCCATCCAGGCGCTTAAGCGCGACTTCCTGCGTCGCGTGACCGCGGTCGTGCG
>DASZJK010000335.1:0-3839 GCA_035948155.1 Candidatus Dormiibacterota bacterium | reverse complement strand
AGCGACGTCAGGACCTGCGCCTCGTGGCGCCAGTTGAGACCTGGGTCGAGCGGCGGCTCCTCGCGCACGCGCCCGCGCAGCATCCCGCCCACGTACGCGGTGGAGATGTGGACGAGGTGCGGCCGCGCGCCCGTCGCGCGCAAAGCCTCGACCAGGCGCGCCGCCCCGAGCAGGTTCGTCTGCGCCGACAGGTCGGCCGGATTGTCGAACTCGACCGCGGCCGCGGAGTGGATGACGACGTCGCTCGCCCGCAGCTGCTCGCGCGACTCTTCGCTGAGCCCGAGACCATCACGCCCGAGGTCGATCTCGACCACGGCCAGCTTCTCGCGCGCGAGCGCAGCGAATCGCTCCTCGCCGAGCTCCTCCTTGAGTCGCTTGAAGGCCGGGCTCGAGAGCACCTCTCGCTCGAGGCGCTCGGAGGCGGGGCGCCGCGGGCTCGACCGGATCGCGAGGTTGATGCGCTTGATCTCGGGGATCGAGCGGAGGCACTTCTCGACGATCGACTTGCCCAGGAAACCTGTGCTGCCGGTGACCAGGATGGTCTTGCCCTTCAGCGCATCGGCGATCACGATCGCCTGATTCTAGAGAGGCGCTAGGCGGTGACTGCTCCGTGACTCATGTGCGGCAGGGTGACCACGGCGGAGCCCGCGCCATCGGTCCAACCGAGATCGGAGCTCGCGGTTACCCAGAACCAGTAGTTCTCGCCGGGCTTCCCGGCGAAGGTTGCCGACCCGTTGCCGCGGTGCCCAATCCACGCGCGCTCGGTGCCGTGCCGCGTCACTACGTAGATCGTGAAGCTCATGGCGCCGGGGCTGGACCACGAGACGTCGATGTTGTTCGGGTCAGCGACCTGCGTGGCCGCGGTCACGGAGACGCTGGGCATCTGCACCGTGGCGTAGCGCGGCGACCCGGTGAGCCACAGGTTGCCGACGTCGCGCGACCACGGGTCGTTGCCCGGTCCGGTCCACCCGTACGGGTCAACCGGTCCGCCGCCGTTTACGTGATAGACGCCGAAGTGCAGGTGCGGTCCGGTCGCGGTCCCGGTCATGCCCGAGATGCCGATCACCTGGCCCCGCGCGACGTACTGGCCCTTCGCAACGAGGATCTTCGATAGGTGCCCGTAAAACGTCAGCAGCCCGTTGCCGTGGTTGATCTCGATCGTCTTGCCGCTGAGGCACGTCGCGCATCCAGGCACCAGCCAGTCGGCGAGCATCACGCGCCCGGGCGCCGCGGCGGCGACCGGCTCGTAGTAGAGGCCGTAGTCGTAGCCGTCGTGGCCGGAGTAGTAGAGGTAGTCGTGGCCGCCGGGCGTCTGCGCGTAACCGGCGTCGAACGTGGGGTCCGGGCCGCCCACGGTCTTCGATGCGACAGCGCCGTCGTAGCGGCAGACGCGGCCGCTGACGCTGTAGTCCGGCCCGCAGTGGTCGAAGATCGAGGTGATGTAGTGCGGGCCCATGAAGGGCAGGGTCAGGAAAGCGCCGGCCGCCGGGCCGGTCCCGGTGTCGCCGCTGCCGGTCTCGATCGGACCGTAGTTCACCTGGCTCGGGTAGGCCCAGCGCGTGTACGTGGACGGCTGGTGGCCGGGCGGCAGCGCCGAGGACGCGTGCGCCGGCACCGCTGCCATGAGAAACAACCCGACGGCGAGAAGCGCAACGACAACCCGCATAGCCTTGGAAACGAGGTTGCTCACGTTAGGTTTCTGTCCCAAGCTACCAGCCCCGGTTTTGGTTAAGTTTCGCAAATGATCCTCAGTCAGGGGCGCGCGGCTGTATTCGAGGAGCCGATCGGCCCCGCCGGCGTCAAGGTCAGGGAGCGGCCCGTCACCCAGCCTGAGCAGGGCAGCGTGGCCGTCGAGATCCGCGCGGCATCGATCAACCATCTCGACCTGTTCATGGTCCAGGGGGCGCAGAAGATCTCGCCCCCGCGCGTGATCGGCGCGGACGGCGCCGGCGTGGTCCGGGCGTCAGGCGATCCGCGCTGGAAGCCAGGCGACGAGGTCGTGATCTATCCGGTCGTCTGCGACTGGACGTGCAAGTGGTGCCTCGCGGGCCTGCAGGTGCACTGCCCACAGTTCGGCGTCATCGGCGAGCACTCGGATGGCACCGCGTGCGAGGTGGTCCACGCTGATGCGCGCAACCTGTTTCCGAAACCGAGCCGCCTATCCTGGACCGAGGCGGCCGCGTTTCCCCTGACGTTCCTGACCGCGTGGCGCATGCTCACCACGCGCGCGCGGCTGAGCGCGGGCGAGAAGGTGCTGGTCGTCGGCGCGAGCGCTGGAGTCGCGGTTGCGGCCATCCGCATCGCCCGGCACCTGGGGGCGCGAGTCTTCGCGACCAGCCGGTCGGAGGCCAAACGCAAACGCGCGGTGGAGATCGGCGCCGAGGCCGCTTTCGACTCGACCGACTTCAGCAAGGCCGTGCGCCAGGCAACGGACGGGGGCGTCGACGTGGTGTTCGAGCACGTGGGTGCCGCGACGATCTCGGAATCGATGCGCTCGGCCGTCCTCGGCGGACGCATCGTGACCTGCGGATCCACCTCGGGCGTGAAGGCGGAGATCATGATGCCGCGCCTCTTCTGGGGGCAGCTCGACCTTTTGGGCTCGACGATGGGCAACGCCGGAGAGTTCGAGGCGGTGCTCAAGGCCATCGACGACGGGCTGCGTCCGGTGGTGGACAGTGTGTATCCGTTGGCGGAGGTGCAGGCCGCGCTCTCACGACTTGACGCGGCCGAGCAGTTCGGCAAAGTCGTCCTTACGGTGAAGGAGGGATGAACATGCTCCGGGGTTTCAGGGCTTTTGTTTTGCGCGGCAATGTCGTCGACCTCGCGATCGCCGTGGTCATCGGCGTGGCCTTCGGCGCGGTCATCACCGCGTTCGTCAAAGACCTCATCACACCGCTCATCGCGGCGCTGGGAGGCAAGCCTGATTTCTCGAGCCTCTACTTCACGATCAACAACAGCCGGTTTCTGTACGGCGACTTCTTCGACGCGCTGATCGCCTTCGTGATCATCGCGGCGGTCATCTACTTTTTCGTCGTGGCGCCCTACACCGCGCTGATCGAGCGTTCACGCAAGGAGCCGCCAGCCGATCCGACGACCAAGAAGTGCACCGAGTGCCTGAGCGAGATCCCGAAAGACGCTCGGCGCTGCGCGTTCTGCACGTCGCCGCAGCCGGTCTAAGGCTCCAGGAACCCCGCGATAGTCGCGACTAACACCGGGTTAAGGGATGCGACAACGCGCGAGAGTCGCGACTAACGCGCGTTTGAGCGTTTCGCGACCGCCCAGACTTTCGACGCGGTTTCGTGGCTCAGGGTGACTTCCCTGTCGGCCACGCTGACGCGCAGCGTCTTACCGATTTCGTCCGCATCGATCACGGAAATCTCGCGCTCGGGCGTCAGGTTTCGGTCGTGGAGATACGCCAGGAGACGTGGCGCTTCGCGCTCGGCGACCTCGGAGACGCGCGTCAAGGTGGCGCGGTCGCCTGTCTTCAGGGAAGAGAGTCGGACCTCCTTCCCCGACGCCTCCGAATAACCCGGGATCGGGTTCCCATGCGGGCATGTCGCGGGCCGGCCGAGGACCTCGTAGAGCCGCCGCTCGACCACGTCCGAAACCGCGTGCTCGAGGCGCGCCGCCTCGGCGTCGGCCGTGACCCAGTCGAGGCCCAGGCCGTCGGTCAGCCAGCGCTCCATGATGCGGTGGCGGCGGACGATCGACTCCGCCTCCTTCTTGCCCCGCGCCGTCAACTCGATCTCCTTGCGGCCGTTCATGCGGACGAGTCCGTCCCGCGTCATGCGGCTCAGGCCCACCGCCACCGTCGGCCGGCTCACCCCCAGCCAGTCGGC
>DASZJK010000334.1:0-6284 GCA_035948155.1 Candidatus Dormiibacterota bacterium | reverse complement strand
GGGCACAGATTCCGCAGGCGGCAGCTTGCCTCGCGACCTGAACGTCGCCAGCACCTTCTTCGTGTTGTCCTTCGACTCCTGCACGTTGGGCTGGTCGAAGGCGTCGATGCCGAGGACCGACCCGGCGATCGCGACCGCCACCTCCCAGCGGAAGAACTCGCCGCCGAGGTCGAGCTTGTCGCGCAGCGTCAGCGTCACCACGGGATATCCCGCGCGCTCCAGGGCCTGCACCCTGCGGTTCGGCGGTTCGGCGGCCATGCGGATGTAGACGAACAGCCGGTCGTCGCCGTAGACCGCGGCCTTGCCCACCGGCTCACCCTCGATCGGCACGATGCCCTTGCCTTCCTTGCCAGTGCTCTCGGCGATGAGCTGCTCGACCCAGTAGCCGAACGTCGCCACCTTCGGAGAGCAGATCAACGTCACCTTGTTGCGCCCCTGCGTCGCCAGCCGGCCCATCACCGCGCCGAGCCACACGCCCGGGTTCGACTCCACCGGCACCGAGTCGGCGCACGAATGCTCCATCCCGATCGCACGATCGAGCAGCTTGAGGACGTCGACGCCCATCAGCGCGCCCGGGACGAGCCCGAAGTACGACAGCGCGGAGTAGCGGCCACCGATGTCGGGTGGGTTGGAGAAGATCCAGCGGAAGTTGTGATCCTTCGCCAGCTTCTCGAGCGACGTGCCGGGGTCTGTGATCGCCGCGAACTGACGGCCATTGCCGTTCGCGTGCTCCCAGAAGTGCGCGAAGTGCGACAGCGTCTCCGTGGTCTCTCCGGACTTGGAGGCGACGACGAACAGCGAGCGACCGACGTTGATCTTTGACTGGACGGACAGGATGGTCGCGGGGTCGGTGGTGTCGAGCACGTGGAGCCGAGGGTGGCCCTTGACCACAGGCCCGAACGTGTTGCGCAGCACGTCTGGGCAGAGCGACGAGCCACCCATCCCGAGCAGAACCACGTCGCTGTACTCGCGACCCTCCCTGGCCAGGGCGGTGAGCTGGTCCGCGTGCTCGAGCATCTTGTCCGCGACGTCGAGCCAGCCGAGCCGCTCGCGGATCTCCTGGCGCTTCGTCGGGTCGGCGGTCCACAGAGTCGAGTCCTTGGCCCACAACCGTCGCGGCGCGTCCTCCTTCTGCAGCTTGGCCACCTGCGCGTCCAGCGCGGGCTGCAGGCGACCGAGGCTGTACCACTGGCGCGGACCCTTGCCGGCGCGAATCTCCTTCGTCGCTCTGGTGAGCGTGGCGAGGAGGCTCTCGAACGATTTGGTGAATGCGTCCACGCCCTCGACCTCGAGCTCCTGCGTCACCTGGTCCAGGCTGATCCCGGCGTCCGCCAGCTGGCGAAGCTGGCGCTTCGCCAGCTCGACGTTCTCGTCGATGCTGCGCCTCACCTCGCCGTGCTCGCGGAACGCGGCAAGAGTGGCGGGCGGGATTGTGTCGACGGTGTCGGGGCCGATCAGCTCCTCGACGTAGTACGTGTCCGGATAGCGAGGGTCTTTGGTCGACGTGCTTGCCCACAGCGGGCGTTGCGTGCGCGAGCCGGCCTTCTGCAGCCTCTCCCACCGCGGCCCGCTGAACAGCCGGCCGAACTTTTCGTACGCGATCTTCGAGTTGGCGATCGCGGCCTTACCGTACAACCGCTCGAGAGACTGCCTGTCTCTTGGGTCCGAGGCCGCGGTGACCTTCTCGGCCAGCATCTTGTCGACCTTGGTGTCGACCCGGCTGACGAAGAAGCTGGCCACGCTCGCCACCCGACTCAGGTCGCCGCCCTTCCCGTGCAGCTCTTCGAGGCCGGAGAGGTACGCATCGACAACCTCGGTGTACCGGTCAACCGAGAAGATCAGGGTCACGTTGATGTTGTGGCCTTTGGAGATCTGGTCCTGGATCGCCGGCAACCCTGCCTTGGTCGCGGGGATCTTGACCATGACGTTCGGCCGGCGGCAGCGCTCCCGCAGGTCCTCGGCCCACCGAATCGTCTGCCGCGTGTTGTTGGCGACCGTCGGTGAGACCTCGATGCTGACGAAGCCGTCCTTACCCTTCGTGCGGTCGTAGACGGGGCGGAATGTGTCCGCCGCGGCCTGGATGTCCTCCACCATCAGCTCCCACAGCATGTCCGCGGGCCGCTTCTTCGCCCGGACGAGCTGCACCATGGCCTCGTCGTAGTCGGTCGAGCCGCTGACCGCCTTCTCGAAGATCGTCGGGTTGGAGGTGACGCCGGTGAGGCCTTCGTCGCGGAGTCGCGCCAGCTCCCCAGACGTGATGAGCTGGCGGCGGATGTTGTCCAGCCATAGAGACTGGCCTTCCTTCTTGAGCTCGTTGATGGCGGACGGTTTGCGCTCTTTCTGTAGTGCGCCCTGCGCGCGCCGTTTTTGAAGTGCGCCCTGCGCGCGCCCGGCGGCGGCGGTTGCCATTTATTTCGTGCCCACGAGCTTTGTGGCCGCGGCGACGATGTGCCGGCTCGATATGCCCGCGGCGTTCATCAGCTCCTCGGGCTTGCCCGACGTCGGGAGTCCCTTCACCGCCAGGTGCGCGACGCGCGGGGCAGGGTCCATGGCCAGCGCTTCGAGCACAGCCGCGCCGATGCCGCCCTCCGGGTAGTGGTCCTCGACGATCACGAACCGGCCTTTCGTTACGCGGGCCGCCTCACGCAGCGTCTTCACGTCGACCGGCTTGATCGAGTAGAGGTCGATCACACGAGCGGGGATCTTCTTTGTCGCCAGCGCGTCCGCGGCGGCGAGGCAGCTGTGCAGCGTCACCCCCGCGCCGATCAGCGTCACCTTGTCCTTCGCGCTCTGCCGCACAACCTTGGAGCCGCCGACCTTGAACGACTCGTTCGGTCCGTACAGCGTCGGGTAGGCGCCGCGCGTCGTGCGCATGAACACGATGCCCGGCGTGTCCGCCATGATCCGCGTGAGCTTCGCGGTCTGGTTCGGGTCCGACGGATACAGCACCGTCGAGCTGTGGATCGCGCGCATCGACGCGAGGTCCTCGAGGGCCATCTGCGACGGTCCGTCCTGGCCGATCTCTGTGCCGGCGTGCGACCCGACCAGCCGGATGTTGGCCTGGGAGATGCCTGCCATCCGGATGAAGTCGTACGCGCGCGCGAAGAAAGCTGCGAAGGTCGACGCGAACGGGATGTAGCCGCGCACGCTCATGCCCACCGCCGTGGCCACAAGCTGCTGTTCCGCGATGTACATCTCGAAGAAGCGATCGGGATGCGCGTGCGCGAACTCGTCGGCGTGGGTCGAGTTGGAAACCTCGCCATCCATCGCGACGACCTCGGGGATCGACGCCAGCGCGAGCAGCGCGTCGCCATACGCCTTGCGCGTCGGGACCTTGTCTTCCTTCTTGTAGGTCGGAAGCACCGGCTCGATCGCCGCCGGCCGCTTGGGCGCTGCGCCCGGCTCCGGCTTCTGCGTCTTGACCTTGAGATTGCGCATGCCGCCGAGCTCCTTGATCGCGCGCTCGGCCATGTCCGGCGGCAGCGCCTTGCCGTGCCAGCCGTCCTTGTTCTCGATCTCGGAGAATCCCTTGCCCTTGATCGTCCGGGCGATGATCACCGTCGGCTTGTCGCCGTTCGACAGCGCTTCGCCGTAGGCGCGGTCGATCGCGCCGACGTCGTGCCCGTCGATGACGATCGCGGTGCAGCCGAAGGCTTCGACGCGGCGGCGGTAGACGTCGAGCTGCCACTCGTACTCGGTCGGGCCGCGCTGGCCGAGGCGGTTGATGTCCCAGATCGCAGTGATGTTGGAGAGGTTGTAGCGGCCGGCCTTGTCGACCGCCTCCCAGATCGACCCCTCGGCGAGCTCGGAGTCGCCGCACAGCACCCACACGTGGTAGGGCAGCTTGTCGAGGTATTTGCCCGCGAGCGCGACGCCCACCCCGATCGGCAGACCCTGCCCCAGTGACCCAGTCGCGACGTCCACCCACGGGATCGCGGGTGTGGGGTGACCCTGGAGCCGCGAACCGAACTTGCGGAAGGTCATGAGCTCCTGGTCGGTGATCGCGCCAACGGCCTTGAACATCGCGTAGCAAAGCGGCGACGCGTGGCCCTTGGAGTAGATCAGGTGGTCGTTGTTGGGTTCCTTTGGCTTGTTCCAGTCGTACTGGAGGTGGCGCGAGATCAGGACGGCGATGAGGTCGGCCGCGGACATCGAGGAGGTCGGATGGCCGGACCCCGCGGCGGTGCTGCAGCGGATGGAATCCACCCGGAGCTGCTGGCCTAGCTGACGCGCAAACTCGAGGTCGGTGGTCGCAATGGTTTCTGTGACGGCCATGTCACTCCTTGCGGACGCGCCCCATCCGACTGGGGCCCCCACGCAAAGCGTGGGGAGGGCGGGCTGCTTTCGTTAAGTCTATCGACGACCTGCCGATCACCGGATGGTCCGGACCATCCGGGAGTCGCAGGCTTACGCGGAGCCGGCCAGGCGCTCGACCTCGGACACCATCCCGTCCAGGATCTTCAGCCCCGCGACCCAGAAACCTGGGTCCGTGATGTCCATCCCGATCCGCTTGACCAGCTCGTCCGGCCGGGTCGACCCGCCCGCGGCAAGGAATTCGAGGTAGTCGTCCACCGAAAGCTTCCCCTCGCGGTAGCGCTGATAGACCGACAGCGCCAGCAGGTTGCCAAACGCGTATGCGTAGACATAGCCCGGCGTGTGCATGAAGTGGCTGACGTAGCTCCACCACACCTTGTGCTCGTCGGTGAGGATCAGCGCGTCGCCAAACATGGCCTGCAGCTTCTCCTGGAACAGGTCGCCCATCTGCTCGACCGAAAGCTCGCCCTCGGTGCGGCGTGCCGAGTGAATCGCGTCCTCGTAGCGGTTGAACGCCACCTGCCGGAACACCGTCGAGAACGCATCCTCGCACTGGCTGCACAACATCGCGAGGCGGATCTTGGGGTCCTTCTCCTCGGCCATGATCCGATCGAAGGTCAAAGCTTCGCCGAAGACCGACGCCGTCTCGGCCAGCGTAAGCGGCGGGTGGTAATCGAAGACGTGCTGCTTTTCCGCGAGGCGGTCGTGCAGCCCGTGCCCGAGCTCATGGGCCAGCGTCAGCCCGTCGCGAAGCTTGCCCGTGAAGTTCATCAGCACGTACGGATGGTGGTGCGGGGTGACGGGCATGCAGTAAGCGCCGCCGGCCTTCCCCGGCGTGACCGCAGCGTCGATCCAGCCGCTGTCGAAGAACTGCTCGACAAGCTCGCCGGCGCGACTGGAGAACCGCCGGTACGACCCGAGGACGAGCTCCTTCGCGTCCTCCCATGTCAGGTCTCGGGTCGCGCCCGCGATCGGCGCGTAGCGGTCCCACTCGTGCAGGTCGCCAACGTTGAGGAGCTTTCGCTTCACGCGGTAGTAGCGGACAGAGATGTCGTACCGAGACGTGACCGCGTCGACCAGCGCCTGCACCGCGGCGTCCGATGTCTCGTTGGCCAGGTTGCGGGAGCTGATCCATGACGGGAAGTGACGCAGCCGGTCATCGATCGACTTCTCCTGCAGGATCACGTTGAAGACGTATCCGCGCGTGCGGATGTCGCCGCTGAGCGCCTCCGTCACGGCGGCGTTCGCTTTCCGCCGCACGTCGCGCTCCGGCTCGCGCAGCAACGTGAGTGCCTGGTCCAGCGAGACCTCCTCGCCGTCGACTCCGACAAGGATGCGCGCGCAGAGCTCATCGAACAGTCGGACCCACGCGCCGTTGCCGACGGGGCTGAAATCCGTGAGCACGCGCTCCTCCGGCTCCGACAGCTGGTGCGGACGGAACTTCCGCGCCTCCTCGACGAAGTGCCGGTACTTCGCGGCCTCGGGGTCGGCGTAGAGCTTGTTCGCCTGCTCGTCGCTGACCTGCGCGAGCTCGAGCGTGAAGAACACCATGTGGCTGCTGCGCTCGGCGCTCGCCTCGCGCACCCGCGCCAGGAGACGCCCCGCCCCGTGGTCCTGCGTGTTCTGACTGTGCAGCATGTACGCGTAGACCTCGGGCTTCGCCGCGGACTCCTCCTGGTCGGCAAGCTCCCGCATCATCAATGCGAAGTCCTTCGGCACCAGGGTCGCGACCCTGCCCTTGTATCTCTTCTCGAAAGACCTCGCGCTTTCGAGGTCATGAGCAAGCCAGGCTTCGATTTCGGGGTCGTCGGGCGACGCGAAAAGGTCGCTGAGGTTCCAGTGGACGTGTTCGGCGCCCGTGGACTTAGTTGCTTGGACCATCAACTCGAGGATAGCCGCTCAATCCCCACGAAATCAGAGCCTGCGGCGTGATTTCGCGAGGACCCCTAAGGCGATCTCGCGCACCCGTT
>DASZJK010000333.1:0-3195 GCA_035948155.1 Candidatus Dormiibacterota bacterium | reverse complement strand
GCGAGGAATCGGTCGAGCCTCGGCGCGGCCGCCGAAGCGATCAGCTGGCGGGCTTCCGTATCAGGTAGGTGGCGATCAGCAGCACGACGCCGATCGAGATCGCCGAATCGGCCAGGTTGAACACCGGCCAGAAGTGGAAGTTCACGAAATCCGTCACCGTGCCGTAGACGATGCGGTCGAAGCCGTTGCCGACCGTACCGCCGAGGATCAGGCCAAGCACGGCGTCGCTCCACGTCGTGCCTGGATTGCGCGCGACGTAAACGACCAGGCCGATCGAGACGAGGATCGACGCGAACAGGAAGAGCGTCGCGCCCGCGGGTGCGAAGCCAAAGGCTGCGCCGGAGTTGCGCACATTGGTGATGCCGACGACGCTGCCGACGACCGGCACCTCGGAGCCGTAAGCGACCTGCGCCGCCACGATGCTCTTGGTGACGCGGTCGAGCACGAACACGCACAGCGCGACGAGAACGAACAGGATGCGGCCAGTGGTTATGCGCGTCGCCGAAGACCGATCCAGATCTGTTCTCCTTCGAGCATCATCTGCTCCCCGTCGTAGCCGTCGTCGCGTCCGGGCCCGAGGTTAACGGAAAGCGTCTCGCTCTTGATGTAGTCGGAATACCTCTCGATGGCAAGCGCGAGCAGACCGTCGGCCTCATAGCGCGTGTCGATCCGATCCTCGACGTTGAAGCCGAGCTGCTTTCTCCTGGCCTGGATCGCGCGCACGACCTCGCGCGCGAAGCCCTCCATCTTGAGGTCCTCGGTGATCTCGGTGTCGAGCCTGGTCTCGGGTGCTCCGAAGGTGATCGTCTTGACATTCAGCTCATCGCGCACGATGGCCGCGATGTCCTCGGGAAGCGAGTCGCCGGGCAGCGCGATGCCCGCGAGCGGCTGCCTGACCTTGAGCCGCGCGGCGTCCCGGGCCGCGAGCCCGGCCTCGACCGCCTGGCGCGCCCGTGCCATGTCGGCTTCGACCTGTGAGTCCTCCTCCCCCACGTTCTGGGGGAAGTCGGACAGGTGCACCGATGACCCGTCCGACAGGTTGCGGTAGATCGCGTCCGCAACGAACGGCGCGAAGGGCGCCATCAATCCCGACAAAGCGCGCAGCGTCTCGTAGAGGGTCTGGTAGGCGGACAGCTTGTCGCGGTCGGACTGCGACTTCCAGAAGCGCCGGCGCGATCGGCGGATGTACCAGTTGGACAGGTCGTCGACAAATCGCTGGATGCGGCGGGCGGGCTCGACCGCGTCGTAAGCGTCGAGGCCGACGTTGACGTCGTTGGCGAGACCGTACAGCCTCGAGAGCAACCACCGGTCGAGCACGTGTCGTTCCGCCGGCGGCACGACAGGCTGCGACGGGTCGAACTTGTCGAGCCGCGCGTAGGTCACGAAGAAGGAAAAGCAGTTCCAGAGCGGTATGAAGAACTGCTGCAGCGTCTCCTTCAGGACGGTGTCGCCAGTGCGGTAGTTCTCGCCGACCTGAGTCGAGGTGTAGAAGTACCACCGCACCGCGTCCGAGCCAAAAGTGTCGAAGAGATAGTTCGGGTCCATTACGTTGCCGCGAGACTTGGAGGCCTTCTTTCCCGTGGGGTCGACCACGTGTCCGAGGCAGATCACGTTGCGGTACGAGTTCTGCTTGAAGAGCAGCGTCGAGATCGCGAGCAGCGTGTAGAACCATCCGCGCGTCTGGTCGACCGCCTCGGAGATGAAGTCCGCGGGAAACGTCTCAACGAAGATCTCCGTGCCGGTGCGTGGATGGCCGCGCTGGGCGAAGGGCATCGAGCCTGAGTCGAACCACGTATCGAGCACCTCGGGCACGCGCTTCATGTCGCCGCCACAGTTCTCGCATTTCAGCTTCACGGCGTCGATGTACGGACGGTGCAGGTCGTCATCGTCCTTCAGGCCCAGCTCCGCGGCCGAGCTGACAATGCGCTTCTCGTCACAGCCCTCGCACACCCAGATCGGCACTGGCGTGCCCCAGTACCTGCTGCGCGAGAACTGCCAGTCGACGTTGTTGCGCAGCCACTCGCCCATGCGCCCTGTCTTGATGTGCTCCGGCACCCAGTTGGTTGCGTTGTTGTTGGCGAGCAGCTCCTCCTTGCGCGCCGTCGTTCGGATGTACCACGCGTCCAGCGCGTAGTAGATCAGCGGCGTCTTGCAGCGCCAGCAGAACGGGTACGTGTGGAGGATCGTCTCGGCCCTATAGAGCAAGCCCCTCGCCTTCAGGTCGTCGATGATCAGCGGGTCGGCCTCCTTGACGTGCAGGCCCGCGAACTTGTCGACGTAAGGTAGGAACTTCCCGTCGAGACCGACCGTGTGCTTGAACGGGATCCCCTTTTCCTGGCACAGGCGGAGGTCGTCGACGCCGTAGAGCGCCGAGGTGTGGACGACGCCGGTGCCTTCTTCAGTCGACACGAAGTCGGCGTCGACCACGTAATGCGCCCGGCCCTTCTCCGGGACCGAGTAGGGATAGAGCGGCTCGTACTCGAGGCCGACCAGGTCGCGGCCCGTCATCCGCTCGACGACGTGCGGCGACTCCTTGAGGATCGGGATCCGGGCCTCGGCGAGGATCAGGTACTCGTCGCCTTCCTTGACCTTGACGTAGTCGATGTCGTTGCCGACCGCGAGGGCCACGTTCCCCGGCAGCGTCCACGGCGTGGTCGTCCACGCGAGGATGGAGGTCTTCGGGTCCTTCTTCAGACGGAACTTGATGTAGACGCTCGGGTCGGGGACGTTGTCCTGGTAGCCCTGGGCGAGCTCGTGGCTGGAAAGCGGCGTCGCGCAGCGTGAGCAGTACGGTGCGACGCGGAAACCCTTGTAGATGAGGTCTTGCTTCCACATCTCGGTGAGCGCCCACCACACCGACTGGATGTACTCCGACGTCAGCGTCCAGTAGGCGTGCTCGTAGTCCTGCCAGAACGCCATGCGCTCGCTGAACGCGACCCAATCCTCGACGTACTCGTAGACGCTCTGCCGGCACAGCTCGTTGAAGCGCTCGACCCCGATCTCGTTCTCGATGTCGAACTTGCCCGAGATCTTGAGCTTTTTCTCGACCTCGATCTCGACCGGCAGCCCATGGCAGTCCCAACCCGCCTTGCGCTCGACGTAAAAGCCCTTCATCGTCTTGTAGCGGCCGAAGAGGTCCTTGAACGCACGCGCGAGGATGTGGTGGGTCGCGGGCTTGCCGTTGGCGGTGGGCGG
>DASZJK010000332.1:0-4362 GCA_035948155.1 Candidatus Dormiibacterota bacterium | reverse complement strand
GCCAGCTTCGAGCTGCCGTAGACCGAAAGCGGAGCCGGCTCGTCGGACTCGACGTACGGCTCGGCGCCCGCGCCGTCGAAGATGAAGTTCGTCGAGAAGTGCACGAACTGCGCGTCGTTCCGGCGGCACGCCGCCGCGACTATGCGTGGGCCTTCGGCGTTGATCGCATAAGCCGCTTCCTTCTCAGTTTCAGCCAGGTCCACCGCGTTGTAGGCCGCGCAGTTGAAGACCACGTCCGGCTTTCGACTCGCGACCAGGGATTCGACCGCGCCCGCATCGGTGATCGAGATCTCGGCGTGCGGCACCGCGGATTCCGGTCCGAGCAGGCGCACCAGCTCGGTGCCGAGCTGGCCGCCGGCGCCCAACACGAGCGCTTTCAAATCGAGCTGGTCAGCTCTTGATCGGCCGCGTTCTCCGCCCCGACCTCTTTCTTCTGTTTGAGTACTGCTGTGATCTCGCCCTCCTCCATCGGCCGGCCGAGGAGGAAACCCTGCGCGGCGTCGCAGTGCGCCTCGACCAGCACCGCCTCGGCCATCCGGTCCTGCAGGCCCTCCGCCACGACGCGCAGACCGAGGTTGTGACCTAGCCCCACGGCCGATCGCACGATCGCGCCCGAGTCGGGATCGGTGGCAAGCGCCGCGATGAACGAGCGGTCGATCTTGATCTCGTTGACCGGCAGCCGCATGAGGTAGAGCAGCGAGGAATAGCCCGTCCCGAAATCATCGAGCGCGAGGCGGACGCCGATCTCGTGCAGGCGGTGCAGCGCCTTGGCCGCGGCGGCGGCCATGGCGACTCCCTCGGTGATCTCGAGCGTCAACCGGCTCGGGTCGACCTTGAAGTTGCCGATCGCGCGCGCAACCATCTCCTCGAGCGAGTGGTCCTCGATGTTGCGTGGAGAGACGTTGAGCGAGATCGAGATGTCGAGCCCATCGTTGAGCCACTTGCAGAGCTGCTCGAGCGCCGAGTCGATGACCCACGCCGTCAGCGGGTGGATGATCCCGGTGTCCTCGGCCATGGGAATGAATCGGTCGGGTGGCATGAGGCCCTCGCGTGGATGATTCCATCGCACCAGAGCCTCGACCGCCGTGATCGAGCCGGTCGCGAGCGTGACCTGCGGCTGAAAGTGCAGGACCAGCTCGCCCTGGGGGATCGACCGCCGCAGCTCGCCGGCGAGACCTGAGCGCCGCAGCGTCTGCGCCTCCTGCTCAGGCTGGTACATCGCGTAGCCACCGCCCGACCGCTTGGCCACGTACATGGCCACGTCCGCACGACGCAGCAGCGTGCCCGGGTCGTCGCCGTGCACCGGATACATCGCGATGCCGATGGATGCTCCCGTCTCGACCATCTGATCGGCGATCGCGAATGGACCCTCCAGCGAAGCCAGGATCTTGCGTGCGGTGCCGGCCACGTCCTCGGGATGCTTGGCGTCGGTGGTCAGGACCGCGAACTCGTCGCCGCCCAGTCGCGCGATGGTGTCGGTCGCGCGCAGCACACCACGCAGTCGGGCCGTGACTTCCTGGAGCAGGCTGTCGCCGCGATCGTGACCGAGCGCGTCGTTGATGTCCTTGAAGCGATCGAGGTCCAGCAGCAGGACGCCAAACATCTTCTGGTTGCGGCGTGCCGCGAGCAGCGCCTGGCGCAGCCGGTCGCCGAACAGGCTGCGGTTGGGAAGCCCGGTCAGCGCGTCATGCAGCGCCTGGTACTCGAGCGCGTCCGTCTGCGCCTTGCGTTCCGAGATGTCGCGGAGCGTGGCGATGAATAGATGGCGTGAGCCGACCTGCATCGAGCTGACGACGAACTCGAGCGGGAACAGGCTGCCGTTCTTGCGCTTGCCCATGGTCTCGTGCGCGCCGCCGGTGGGGACGTCGACGTTGAGGCGGCGCTGCAGGTAGTTGTCGAAGGCGGTGCGATGGGTGGTCGCGATCAGGATGTCCGACTGCTGGCCGATCAGCTCCTGCTCGTTATAGCCGAAGAGCTTCGTCACCGCGGGATTCGCGGACTCGATGATCCCGCCCTGGTCGATCGTAGCGAGGCCGTCCGAGACGTTGTCGAGTACGGAGCGCATGCGCTTCTCGCTTTCCTGCAGCGCGACCTCGGCGCGTTTGCGCTCGACAAACTCGCCGATCTGCGAACCGACGTCGTTCATCACGGCTATCAGTCCGTCGTCGAGGTCACGAGGGGCCCATGTGTGCAGCGAGATCATGCCGACGACGCGACGGCCGCTGCGGACGGGAAAGCCGACCGCGCCATGCAATCCCACCGCGACCGCGGCGGCGGACCGTACCGGGTTGTCCTGTGCGAGGTCGGGCATGGAGACCGGCGCGCCCGACTCCCAGACGCGCCCGGCGAGTCCGTCGCCCCGACGGTACGTCACCTGCGATGCCGTCGACTCGTAGCCAGAGGTGTCGCGGCCGGGACGCTTCCACGACATTGAGAACTCCATCACCTCGCGCGCTCCGTCGACCTCCCAGTACTCGGCCAGCTCCCAGTCGAGGGCCCGGCACAGTCCCTCGAGGACTCCGCTGGCCGCCCTGTCCCATCCGGGTGAGGTGACGAGCGCTTGCGTGACCGCGAACCGCGCCGCCTGCAGGACCTCGGCGCGCTTGCGGCCCCTGATGTCGACCGCCACGGTCTGGAAATACAGCGGCTCCCCTTCCGGATCTCGAACGAGCC
Source organism: Candidatus Dormiibacterota bacterium (assembly GCA_035948155.1). Taxonomy (GTDB): domain Bacteria; phylum Chloroflexota; class Dormibacteria; order Dormibacterales; family Dormibacteraceae; genus 40CM-4-65-16. The sequence goes on along the minus strand of DASZJK010000332.1, from coordinate 1,689 downwards.
GCATCGTCAGGTCGACCCAAACGTGCTCGCCGCTCTTGCGTGTGTAGCGCTTCTCGATGCGGCGGCCTTCCTCGCGACCCTGCAGCATCGTCTGCATCGCGTCCTGGAGCGCGGCCACGTCATCGGGGTGCGTTATGTCCAACAGCGACAGCGCTCGCAGCTCCACGTCGCTGTAACCCACGAGCTCCCAGAAAGCCGGATTGGCGGTGGTGATGTGGCCGTCGAGGCCTGCGAACGCCATGCCGGCCTGCGCCTGCTGGAAGAGGGTCCGGAAACGCGTCTCGATCTCGCGCTCGGCGTGCTCCGCGCGGCGGCGCTCGCTGATGTCGCTCACCAGCGTGAGCAGCTGGCTGGGGCGTGAGGTCATCTGGTGGATCGCGACGTCGACCTCGACCCGCATTCCGGACTTGGTGATGATCGCCGACGTGTAATGGCCAGGCACAGCGCCGCCGGAAAGCCTCGTCGCCAGGGAGACGTGCAGCCGGTCTCTGTCCTCGGGCGGCGCCAGGTCGATCAGCGAAGCAAGCGCCGCCAGCTCCGGGCGCGTGTAGCCGGTGAGCTCGACGTAGGCGTCGTTGCCTGCGACGAAGCGGCCGTGCTCGGTGATCAGGATGCCTTCGCCCAGGTCGCTGAGGGTTGCCAGAAGCGAGCTCTGCCGCTCCACCTGGACGCCGAGGTCGCGCTCGACAGCCCGGGCGGTAAGTGCCGCCAGCAGCCCAAGACCGATCAGGACGAGGGACCAGACGATGACCGCGCCCACGGTCACCATCAGGGTCGTGACGGCGTACACCCAGAGGGCGCCCAGGCCGAGGATCGCGACGCCGAAGACATAGGGAAAGTGCCGGGAGCGGAGGCCGACGTCGAAGAAAAGGAAGACGGTGGCGAAGCTGACCGCGGCCAGCGGCGGCAGGTCGTCGCCGAGCCACCTGCCGGCGACCCCCAGAACCAGGACCGTCAACACCGCCGCGATCGCCATCACCGGCAGCTGCACCGCAAGGTTGCTGCCCCAGCGCGAGACCTTGAGCCAGACCGCGACCGCGGCGAATACGAGTCCGACGCCGATCAGGAGCGCCTCTTGCCGGAGCACGGAAGTAGGTGGATTGGCGGCCCAGATGCGGTATGCGACCGCCGCGATGATCGCGGTCACGGCGACGCCGTTGACGAGTGGCAGGTTCCACCGCCTGGCCTGCCGGGGCACCCCGACGGCGGCCCACGCCGCCCCGAACAAAGGGTCTGCGGCGGCCGCCGGAGCGCCGTTCAGCTGTTTAGCCAACTCGGTGAACGATAACGTTCGGGACCCGAATTTGAGTTCAGATCCGGCCCGGCGCTACTTGTTCTTGGCTTGGGGCCTCTGTGGCACCGTCCGCTTCAGGACGGGGCGCCTTCCCGCGTGGAGCGGGTTGACTTTCTCCCCGTCGCCGTCCTTCCGGTTGCCCCGGCCGGCGGTGGCGTGGAGGGTGCGCAGCTTGGCCAGGCGCTCCTTTTTGGCCGCGAGGGCGGTCTTGAGGGCGTCGGAAAGCTGCGTGTCGTTCATGGGCACCACCCGGAGGCGGGCCTCCAGCTCGAGGACTTCGACCTCTGCCCTGGTGAGTTCTAGATCGATTGTTTTGGACACTTATTCCTCTCAGTACAGATCAAAGCTACTGAACCAATTAACTTCTCCGCAAGTGCGGAAGTTATTCGTTAACC
>DASZJK010000331.1:0-2171 GCA_035948155.1 Candidatus Dormiibacterota bacterium | reverse complement strand
GCGCTGACCGTTCCGTCCTTGCGGAAAACGAACGCGCGCACGCTGCCCGCGACCACGAGCTGGCCCTGGCCCTCCTGCAGGTCGCTCATCGCGGCGACGTCGATCCAGCGGCCGTGGACGGGGTCGATCGGCCCGCTGCCCCCGGCGACCGGTGGCTCCGTGGCCCGCCCGAGTATCGCGCCGCCCGCCGCCCCAGCGGCCAGGCCAAGCCCGGCGACAAGCGCCGCCCTGCGGGTGATCCGGCCTTGGGCCGGCGTCTGCTCGAGGGTCTCCTGAAGGCGCTTGCGGAACGCTGGGTGCATCCGCTGCGGACCCTGGCGCGCGCCCGCGAGGCGGGCTGCGGCGGTGATCGCCGCCTTTTCCTCCGCGTCGCCGCCGCGCAGCTTGAGACGTCTGCCGCGCAGCAGGTCGGAGATGATCTTCTCGAAACGGTCCTCCGGCTTGCGGTTCATCGGTCCAGTCGAACCTTCGCGGCCGCACGGAGCGCTCGCAGCTGCATGACCTTGATTGCACCGACGCTTGAATTCATCTCTGATGCGACTTCCTTGAGCGAATACCCGTGCAGGAAACGCAGCTCCAGCACGCGGCGGTAGTTGTCAGAGAGCTGGGCCAGGATCCTCTGCACGGTTTCGGCCCCTTCCTCCGACGGTGACTGGGTCGGCGGCGGCGCCGCCAGCGCCAGGTCCTCGCGCAGCTCGGCCTCGGACAGACCAAGGCGTGTGCTCCAGAAGGCGCCCAGCACCGAGCGCGCGGTGGCGAACAGGTACCCGCGGATGGAGCTTGCGGGCGCGTCCTGGCGCAGTCGCGGGATCGCCTTCAGCGCGACCTGCTGCGTGAGGTCCTCGGCGTCGGCGCGGTTGCCGACGCGCGCGTAGATGAAGGCGTAAACCAGCTCGAGCTCGTCGAGCGCGATATCGGTCGCGCGCGGCTGGATCGGGAGCTCGAGGATCGACGCCTGCTCTTCTTCTGGTTGCTCGGGCGTCATGCGGCGCCGACTAGGGAAAGAGGTTGCCGCAGAGCAGGTAGTTGGCGTTCGAGCCGACCATGTCGGGACCTGCGTGCACCACCACGTACCAGCTCCCGCTCGACGGTGGGTAGCTGAGGTTGAGCGTCGAGCGCGTGTCGGCGTCGCCCTGCCCATCCGCGATGACCGGATTCAGTGCGAACGCGATGCCGCCGCGGGTCGAGCAGCTGCCGAGATGGATGTGGGAGACGTGGCGCGAGTCGGCGCCGAGGCCGGCGATCTTCAGCTCGACCGTGACCGTGCCCTGGCCTGCCGTCAGGGTGATCGTCCCGTTCGCCGTCACACCGGGCTCCGGGGCGAGCTTGAAGAGGAGTGCGCTCGGGCTCGGTGATGGAGACGGGCTCGGAGACTGCTGCGGCGATGGAGATGGCGAGCCCGAAGCAGTCGTCCCGCCTCCGCACGCGACCGGGCACAAAACGACCGCGGCCGCGGCGACCCATACCCTGAGCATTACCGCAGCAGGTTACTGGACATATGGTTGCCGTCCTCCCCATTTATGGGGAGGTGCCCCGGCCCGTCAGGGCCGGGGCGGTGGGGTTACGCGTGCTTGGGCAGAACGGGGCGGCGGCGCCGCCAGACCAGGAAGCCGATACCGAGCAGGACCAGGAAGGGTCCGACCGCGCCCAGCCCGCTGACCACGTAGTTGACGGTCGTCATGAAGTTGTGTGCGCCCTGGTTGAGGGCTGTGGCGAAGCCCCAGCTGTCGGACGGTGTGCTCTGCGCGGGTGCGCCCGATTCCGTGAGCGTGACCGCGACGGTGCTGTACGAAGTGTTGTCGTCGAGGTACTTGATCTGGCCCTTCAGCTGCTCGATCTGCGCGGTGATCTGGCCGATCTGGTTCTGCACCGCGATGATGTCGTTGATGTTGGTCGCCTGCTTGAGCAGCGCCCGCATCGCGTCGAGCTGAGCCTGCGCGTTGACCAGCCGCGCGTTGAGGTCCACGTACTGCGCGCTGACGTCGGTGCCGGTGATGTGCTCGCTCTGGACCTTGCCGACCTTCGACAGCTGGTCGATGGCGTCGTCGAAATGCGCGGCTGGGACCATGAAGCTGATCACGCCGGTGCGGATCGAGGTGTTCTCAGCTGTGTCCGTCGGCGACGCCTGGGCGTCGGTGCCGGCGATGTAGCCGCCCTCGCTCTCGACCAGG
>DASZJK010000330.1:0-4140 GCA_035948155.1 Candidatus Dormiibacterota bacterium | reverse complement strand
CGGCGAGGGTGACCGACATGTGCGGGAGGACGACGACGTCGTCCATCGGTAGGACTGGGAGTAGCTCGGACTTTGGTGTTGCCATCTTGTTCGAAAGAACGTTTACCCAGGATCGGGAATTCCCAATCGCAGGCGTCCTGGGCCCGGGTAGTCCGGGTTGTCCGGGTTGGGTTTGCCCCTAGATCCGGGCGACGCTCCCCGACGTCGCCCCACGTCGGGACACGGCGTCGATGGTGACGGCCCCCAGCAGCACGAGGCCCGTGACGATGTACTGCGCCTCGAACGAGTAACCCTGCAGATACATGCCGTTGTAGATGCCGCCGATGACCAGCCCACCGAGCACACCGTGAAGGGGCTTGCCGCGGCCGCCCATCAGGCTCGTCCCGCCGATGACGGCAGCGGCCACGGCGTACAGCACGTACTGGCCGCCCTGCACACTGCTCGACATACCGCCGAGGAGCGACGCGTAGAGCAACATCGCGACGCCCGCGGTCATGGAGCAGAGCGCAAATCCAACGGTTCGGACGACAGCCAGGTTGACGCCGGCCCGGCGCGCGGCCTCGGGGTTGCCGCCGATCGCGTATACGTAGCGCCCGTACTTGGTGCGCTGCAGCAGGATGGTCCAGGCGCCGAGCACGACAAGCACGATCGGGATGACCCAAGGCACGCCCTCGAGCACCCCGATGACGGCTCGGTTGGTGTTGCAGATGGCGACCACGACGATCGCAACCACGGCGATCACGCCGATCTTGATGAAGGTGAGGCTGACCGGCGGGGCCACGAGACCGCTGGTACGCCGCCGGTGGTCGCTCAGCCACATAGAGAAACCAAGGCCGGCAACAACCACCGCGGCGAGGACCCATGAGACAGTGGGGTCGATGCTGCCCCACATCAGGTTGTAGACGGTTTTGAGGTTGATGCTGAAGCCCTGGAGGTTGGGGTAGCCGGAGAACGGACCGAAGGCCAGGATGATGAGGAAGAGGCCGTTCGCGATCAGGAAGCCGGCGAGCGTCACGATGAAGGACGGCAGGCGCAGCCGCGTGATCAATGTGCCTTGAACCGCGCCGAAGGCGGCGCAGAACCCGAGACCGGCCAGGATGGCCGCCCACCAGGGCCAGTTCGTCGTCAGCGGCTGCACCAGCTGCACCGTGATGGCCGCGCCGCAAGCGCCCACGTAGCCGACGGAGAGGTCGATCTCACCCAGGATGAGGGCAAAGCCCTCGGCCATCGCCAGGACCATGATCACCGCGCTCTGCTGAAAGAGGTTCACGAGGTTGACGGCGGAAAGAAACACGTGGTTCGGGCTGATGGTCCAGAACACGAGCACGATGGCGATCATCGCGACGACGACCGGAAGGACGCCGCTCTCGCCGGCGCTTATGCGCGCCACCCACGCGCGGACGTACTCACCGAGCGACTGCGCAACGAGCGCGGGCGGAACCTCGGCCACCACCTCCGGCACCGCCGTGAGGTCCACGTCCGGTGCCACGTTCTTCAGATCAGCGTCGGCCATCGGTTCGGCTCAGACCTCCCGTTGTCATGTACTCCACGACGCTCTGCCTGTCGAACTTCGACGCGTCGTCCTGTACGACCAGACGGCCCAGGTACATGACGGCGATTCGATCGGCGACCTCGAAGACATCGTTGAGGTTGTGCGAGATGACCATCACGGCGAGGCCGCGGTCGCGCAGCCGCTTGGTGAGGTCCAGCACCTGCTTGGTCTGCACCACACCGAGGGCGGCGGTGGGCTCGTCCATGATCACGAGCTTGGAGTTCCACATCACGGCCTTGGCGACCGCGATCGATTGACGCTGGCCTCCAGACAGGGAGGCGACCGGCTGGCGGATCGATCGGACCGTCGTCACCCGCAATCCCGCAAGCGTCTCGGCCGCGGCGCGCTCCATGTTGTCTTCGTCGAGTAGCCCGGTGCGGGTCCGTTCGCGCCCGAGAAACATGTTCTGCACGATGTCGAGGTTGTCCGCCAGGGCGAGGTCCTGATAGACGGTCTCGATGCCAAGGCGCGCCGCGTCGCGTGTGCTCCGCACGTGCACCTCTTTGCCTTCCCAGAAGGTCTGGCCGTGGTCGGCCAGGTAGACGCCGGAGATGCATTTGGTGAGCACTGATTTGCCGGCCCCGTTGTCGCCGACGAGCGCGGTCACCTTCCCAGCGGGAAGGTCCAGGTTGACGTGATACAGGGCCTGGACGGGACCGAAGTGCTTGTCCAGCTCCCGCAGCTCGAGCAACGGCTTTGGAGTCGCTTGCGGCTCGGCGACGGCGGCCGTCATTTCAATCGAATTATCTCCGAGAAAGAGAAACGCCGCCGCGATGTGCGGCGGCGTCGGTCGCTAACGCTTACGAAATCCCAGCCGCGGTGCAGGCGGCCGCGCCGGCCTTGCTGCAGAGGGCTGTCTTGTCGACGAACTGGTCCTTGATCACGGTGCTGTTCATGTTGGTCGGGTCGACCCAGATCGGAACCAGGAGTGAAGCGGGCTGCGAGGTGCCGGTCACGCCGGACGGCGGCGTGGTCGTTCCGTTGAGCAGGGCGCTTGGCGGCGTCTGACCGGCGCGAAGCACGGTCGCGAGCGCCACGGCGTCCTGGGCCTCGAGGTAGATCGGCTTGTAGACGGAGCCGCACTGGTAGCCGGTCAGAACGTTGACCATGCCGTCCAGAGTGGCGTCCTGGCCGGTCGTCGGAACCTTCTTGGCAGGGATGCCCTTGTTCTTCAGAACCTGGATGACGGCGTTGCCGAGGCCGTCGTTGGCCTCGACGGTCGCGTTGATGTTGGAGTGAGCGGTGTAAGCCTGCTGGAAGACCGTGGCGCCCACGTCATTCTTCCAGTCGGTCGCGATCTGCTCGCCCACCAGCGTCATTCCCGCGCTGTTGGTCTTGCCGGCCGAAAGCGGCGTGGTCTTGTCGCTCCAGATGGCGTCGTTGTAACCCTGCGCGAACGAAACCGCGTTCGGGTCAGAGTTCTGGCCGCCGTCGAGCTCGAAGACCTTGGGGCTCGAGACGCCCCAGTCGGATACGCACTTGACGAAGCCCTTGCCGATGAGCTCGCCCACCTGGACGTTGTCGAAGCTGACGTAGTAGGTGTTGGTCCCGGTGAACGTCGCCCGGTCGTAGCTGATGACCTTCACGCCGTGTGACTGCGCGTAGGCCTGGATCTGCGAACCGGTGCTGCTGTCGAGCGGGTCCATGATCAGGACGCTCGCTCCGGCGGTGACCAGCGCCTGCGCCTGCGACAGCTCGGTCGCGGCGAGACCCTGGGCGTTGTCGATCGTGTACTGCGACGAGGAGTAGCCGGCTTGCTGCAGCGCCTTGGTCAGGTACGGCAGGTCATACGCCTGGTACCGACCTGACGTCGTCGTGTCGGGAAGCAGCACGCCTACCTTTCCGCTGCCGGCCTTGACCAGGTCGGACAGCTTGGGCATGTACGTGAAGCCGGCGTCGAACGAGCTGATGCTCAGGTCCGACGGCACGGTCGCCGTGGTGGTCCCGCCCCCGCCTCCGCTATTCCCGCCACACGCTGCGACGAGGAGCCCTACCACCGCGATGGCAGGGAACAATCTGGATAACTTCATGCGCTTACCTCACTGCAACTCTCCTGCTGCCTTCTTCCCGTTCCTCCCCCGGGGCGAGAGTGCGCCGACAGCAGGTCTTACTCCGAATCCGTAAGGCCTAGGCAGATTGTGTTGCCCAGCCTGAGCGTGTGTCAAGTTAGCCCGTGCCGTGAAATTGAGGTTGGATATAACGATTTGACCGAGAGATTCTCAGCGGTTTCTCAAAGAAGCTCGGCCTAATATCAAGAAATCGTGAGCCGTGGCCGCCTGGCGATGGTCGGTCTGGGCCTTGGAATTGCCGGTTCCCAGGCCGGCCACATGCTCGTCTACGCCCTGGTCTACGGCCCGGCGGCTGGCCAGGTTCAGAGCGCTGGCGCGCACGGCTACTTCCCGGCCTTGGTGAAGACAGGCTTCGGGCTGACCGCCGTCTTCACGCTGCTGGCGCTGGCCGCGGTGGGGCTTGCCCGGGTGATGGCGGGGCGACGGGTCCAGGCCGCGCCCGCCCCAAGCCTCGGGCGGCTGGTCGCGGTGCTGTTCTGCCTCCAGCTCACCTTGTTTGTGGTGCAGGAGTCGATCGAG
>DASZJK010000329.1:0-3624 GCA_035948155.1 Candidatus Dormiibacterota bacterium | reverse complement strand
ACGGACTACGTGGTCACCCGAAAGCTCTAATCTGTCTCCCCGTGTCCCGGGGTGGGATGGGCATGGTGATATGAGCAGGGTCAGGTTGGTGGGTGTGGGTCCGGGTCATCCAGGTCTGGCCACGGTGCAGGCTGTCGAAGCAGTTCGCGAGGCCGACGTGATTCGCAATTGCGACGGTTGCGGCACCGGCCTCCTGCACCTTGCGCGCGCGAACGCCGACATCGCACCGCTGCAATCCATCGACGAGGTGGTGCGCCTCGCACGCAACGGCCGCAACGTCACGGTTCTGTTTCCCGGCAACCCTTACGCATTTGCGAACGGCAGCGCTATGGCGGAACGCCTCGAGCGCGCGGGCATCGACTTCGAGGCGGTGCCAGGTCTGATCGTCGAGCTGGCGGCGCCTGTGATGAGCGGCATCCCGTTGACCATCGAGGGGCTTTCGGCATCGATAGGTTTCGGCCTGGTCAACGGTGGCGAGACAGTTGTGCTGCGCCTGGCTTCGGGCTGGTGGGAGTCCGGTATCAGCGCGCTCCTGCAGAACGGACGCAAACCGGAGACGCTGGCCGCTCTCATCCTCAACCCGGGCCTGCCGGGACAGCATCGCGTCAGCGCTCCGCTCGGCGAGCTGGCGCGCAAGGCGGCGACCTACGGCATCCGAGGCGACGCTCTTCTGGTGCTCGGCCCCGGCGTCGAGATGTCGGACCGCCTGGACACCTTGTCCCGCCGCCCGCTGCACGGGCGCCGGATCCTGATCACGCGCGCGCGACACCAGGTCGATCCGTTTCGTCGCGAGCTCGTTGACCTCGGCGCTGCCGTCGTCGAGATTCCCACGCTCGAGATCCAGCGCCTTCCGACCGACGACCGCGTCCGCAAGGCGATCCAGAACCTGAACCGCACCGCGCTGATCATCTTTGCCTCGGCCAACGCGGTCGATATCTTCTTCCAGATGCTGATGACGTCCGGCCTCGATGCGCGCGCCCTGCACCGCTCCAAGCTGTGCGCGATCGGCCAGGAGACGGCCGATGCGCTGGGGGCGCATGGACTGCGTCCCGAGCTGGTGACGTCGGAGTACACCGCCGAGGGCCTGGCCAACGCCCTCGAGGGTTGGGAGATGCAGGGCATGCGCGTGCTGGTGCCGCGTGCGGAGGTCGCGCGCGACGCCCTACCATCGCTGCTTGCCAATCGAGGTGCCGAAGTCGAGATCCTTCCCGTGTACAGGGGCGTGTGCCCGGCCGACTCCGGTCGCGCCCTTCTGCGGCTGTTCGAGGGCGAAGGCGTGGATGTGATCACGTTCACGAGCTCGTCCACCGTTGTGAACTTCGTCCAGGCCTTCCCGGAGGACCGCCTGCCGGCCATCCTGGGCGACGCCGAGATCGCCTGCATGGGTCCCGTCACCGCCGACACCGCGCGCAAGCTCGGGCTGGACGTCTCGATCGTGGCCCGCGAGTACACGACCCACGGCCTCGTCCAGGCGATCGCCGAGGCAGCCGCGCGCAAGTGAGCCAGGCGAGGCCATCGCGCCGGCCCGCACCGGTCGTCACCGATGAGCCCGACGTCCCTGTCGTCTGGAACCGCCAGACGTGGATCGCGCTGCTGGTCATGGGTGCGCTCATCGCGGTGGTGATCGGGTCCGGCGTGCTGATCAAGCGGGTCCTCGAGCCGCCGGTCCCGTCCGCGCTTACGAGCTGCAAGACATCGATCCAGACCGGTCAGCGCACGTATCTCGGACGCCAACCGATGTGCATCACGGCCGGTCAGAACCTGACCGCGACGATCACCACCTCGCAGGGCGACGTGGTGGTTCGGCTCCATCCCGAGATCGCACCAGTCACCGTGAACAACTTCGTCGTCCTCGCCATCCACGGCTACTACAACGGCCTGGTGTTCTGGAAGGCGGAGGACTGGGTCGTCCAGGGCGGCGATCCGCGAGGCAACGGCACCGGAGGGCCGGGCTACAACCTGCCCGACGAACCTAGCAACAACGCGTGGGACGTGGGCGCCCTGGGGATGGCGCGGGTGCCGGGAGGGCCGGTCAACGGCAGCCAGTTCTTCATCGAAAAGGCTGCCTGGCCGGGCACCGGTCCAACCGCCGTCTACAACCGCTTCGGCACGGTCACTTCCGGGATGGACAAGGTGCAGGCGATCGGCGTGACCGACACGATCAACTCGATCACGATCAAAGTTTCCTGACGCGTTCCTGACGGCCTTCTAACGACGCCCGGCCTATAATCGCTGCAGATGCCGTTCCACCCTTTGTGGCTGGTTGTGATCCTTGCTGTGGTGCTCATTATCTTCGGGCCTGGCCGGTTGCCTGAGCTCGGCGGAGCGATCGGCAAGGCGATGAGGGAGTTTCGCAAAGCAACCAGCGAGATCACCAACGAAGTGACTGCCGCGGCCAAGCCAGAGCCAGCGCCGTCCGAGGCCAGCAAGAGCTCGACGTCAGAGACTAAGCCGACCGGCAGCTAGGCCGCTCTAGTGGCGCTTCTCGAGCGGGTTCTCCAGCGCGGCCCCCGGACACGCGCTCCAGTCGAGGAAGAGCGCATGTCGGTCATTGAGCACCTCGAGGCTCTGCGGCGCATGCTCATCGTCTCGCTCATCGCATGGGGCATCGGCACCATCGCTTCGATTTTCATCGCCGGTCGGGTCATCACGTTTCTGATCACACGGGCCGGCATTGGTCACGCCATCTACCTGCAGCCAGGTGGTGGCGTGCTTCTACAGCTGAAGGTGGCGCTCTACATCGGCGTGGTCCTCGCAGCCCCCGTGATCATTCAGCAGGTCTGGTGGTTTGTGAGCCCGGGTCTACATGCGCACGAGAGGCGATTCGTTCTGCCGATGGTGGTGGCCACTATCGTTTTCTTTGCGCTGGGTGTCGGGGTAGCCATGTTCGCGTTGCCCCTGTACATCAAGGTGCTCGGTTCGCTGGCGCCGACCGATGTCAGCTACCTGCCCGATATCGGCGAGCTGGTGAGCTTCGTCCTGATCATGTGCATTGGATTCGGCCTTGTATTCGAGCTTCCGATCGTCCTCTTCGTTCTTGGCATGCTGCGCATCGTCAGCTCGCGTTGGCTGTACAAGCGCAGACCTTACTGGTTCCTCGGGCTCGGTTTGCTCGCGAACTTTCTGACTCCTGGCGTGGATCCGGTGACCCCTATGATCATGTTCATTCCGCTGTACATCTTCTTCGAGGGAACCGCGCTATTACTGAAACTTCTCGGACGATGACGGGCACGGCCGCGCGCCACGACGGGCGCGCGCCGGAACAGCTTCGGCTGGTAAAGCTCGAGCTGGGCGTCAACGTTCACGCCGAGGGATCGTGTCTTATCGAGATGGGACGCACGCGCGTGTGGATCACGGCAAGCGTCGAGGACCGCGTACCGATGCACCGGCGGGGGACCGGTCAGGGGTGGATCACCGCCGAGTACTCGATGCTGCCGCGAGCCACGCACGACCGCGGCACCCGCGAGGCGATCCAGGGCCGCATTGGCGGTAGGACGCACGAAATACAGCGGCTGATCGGGCGGTCACTCCGCGCCGCCATCGACATGTCGAAGGTCGGTGAGCGCACGATCACCCTTGACTGCGATGTGCTGCAGGCCGACGGTGGAACCCGGACAGCGTCGA
>DASZJK010000328.1:0-7774 GCA_035948155.1 Candidatus Dormiibacterota bacterium | reverse complement strand
CGATCGTGCGGGCAATCCTCCAGGGCGACCTTCGCGGCGGGTCGACGCACATCGATCCAGTTTTCGGGCTGCAGATCCCGAACCGCGTGCCGGGAGTGCCGCGTGAGGTTCTGGACACGCGCGACAGCTGGCCCGACCCTTTGGACTACGACCGGCAGGCGGCCAGGCTGCGCGACATGTTCCAGAGGAATATCGGCAAGATCGGCAAGAGCGCCTCGGCCGCAGGGTGAGAGTCGGGATAGTTGGCAGCCGGCACTACAGGGAGCCGGCCCGCGTCACTGAGTACGTCCAATCGCTGCCTGCTCGTGCGTCGATCATCACGGGGAGCGCAAGCGGCGTCGACGCGGCCGCGACCAAGGCGGCGCGGGAGAAAGGGATTCCGGTGCAGGTCATTCCGGCGTCGTTCGAGGAGATGGCCGACGCGAGAAAGGGGACGGCGCGCAACCAGCGCCTGGTCGATGCCTGCGATGTGCTGGTGGCATTCTGGGACGGGTCGTCGAAAGGCACGCGCGCGACGGTCGAGCGAGCGCTGGACTCAGGCAAGGAAGTCCACGTTTTCGTCGCCTAAGATTTCATGAGAGGGAACCTTCCGGTTCCCTCTCACGCTCCCCGAAGGGGGCCCCATAACGAAGCCGACCCGGCCTGCGGCCGGGCAGGCGCCGCTGCTCTCTTTCGGAGCGGTAGGGCCTAATCTGAATTCATGTCGGTAGCCGTCGCGGTTCGGGTTCGATTTCTGGCCCGGCTGCGTGACCTGACGGGAAAGGAGACGGAAGACCTGAAAGCTCGGGCGGACTCGTCCCTGAGCGACGTCTACGACGCCATGCGTGTGACATATCCCGCGCTGCCGCCGCCGGAGTCGATACGCGCGGCGGTGAACCACGAGTTCGCGGACTGGAATGCGCGCGTGTCCAACGGCGACGAGGTCGCGTTCATCCCCCCGGTTAGCGGAGGGGCCTAGTGCGCTACGACGTCCTGACCGGCCCGATCGACGCTCGCGAACTGGAAGCTGCGGTCTCGCATCCCGGCGCCGGGGCGATCTGCACGTTCACAGGCATCGTGCGCGACAACTCACGCGGCCAGTCGGTGTCGCACCTCGACTACGAGGCCTACGCCGAGATGGCGGTGCCGCAGATGCGCAAGATTGGTGCGGAGATCAAGGAGCGCTGGCCCGGGGCGCGGGTCGCGATGGCGCACCGGACAGGCCACCTGGAGATCGGCGAGGCGTCGGTCGTGGTGTGCGTTTCGGCGCCGCACCGGCACGAGGCCATCTCCGCGTGCCAGTGGGGGATCGACCGGCTGAAGGAATCGGTGCCCATCTGGAAGAAGGAGCACGCCGCGGACGGCACGTATTGGATCGAAGGCGATGCGGCGAAACCGGCGATCTAGAGTCGGGACGCTGGCCGCCATTGTCGCCACCGCGATGACAGGGCTCGAGATGACGCCGCCCCGCCGGACGATCATTGCGACCGACATGATTCCTTGTAGCGCGGTGCCGGATCCGTCGTGGACGGACTACAGCGCGTGGGCGGACTCGGTTTGGAGCGACGCACCCCGGGTCGCCAGCCAGAACGAATGCATCTGAGCGCCTTGAGCGCATCCGTGCCCGAGAAGTCCGATTGGCGCCGAAGGCCGCTTTCGGGGTCGCGATAGGGGCCGTTTGGCGTCAAAAGCCCCAAACCGCCTAGTCCTTGACCCGCGCCACCGACAGGCCGTCGCGGACCGGGATCACGACGCTCTCCAGGCGGGGGTGCTTCTCCACCAGGTCGTTGTAGAACGCGACGTTCCTGGCCTGCTGGTTGGACGGATGCACCACCTCGCCCTGTCGCAACGCGTTGTCCGCCATCAGCAACCCGCCTGGCTCGAGCCGCTCCATGCACAGGTCGAAAGCGCGCCGCGTGATGTCCTCGGAGCGAAATGAGTTGAGAAGGTCGATGAAGCAAACGTCGAAGCGCTGGTCGAGCCTGGCGACCCCTTCGACAGCGTTCTCCTCGAGGACCAGCGCGCGCTCGCCGAAGCCCGCCTCCTGGAAGTTCTTGCGCGCCCGCACGGCCCGCTCATGGTCCATCTCGTACGTCGTCAGCGTTCCGCCGTCGGTGCCGCGGAGCAGCCAGATCCCGCTGTAGCCGGTCGCGGTGCCAAGCTCGAGGATCCTTTTGGCCCTCGCGATCTTGACGAGCAGGTACAGCACCTGGCCCTCGTGCGCGTCCACGATGGGGATGCTTTCGCGATGCGCCTCTTCCTCCATCCGCGCGAGGACCTTGTCTCGCTTCGGGACAAGCTTGTCGAGGTAGGCCTGCAGATCGTCGGTGACTTCCACGGTTCTCATCGCGACTCCTTCCAGAACTCTTCGACCAGCGGCTGCAGGCTGACCACATAGCCCGCCAGGCAATCGACGGTACGCCAAAGCACATCCTCGTCGAGGCGCGGCGCCGGCAGCGTCTCGTAAAGGCGTGACCAGCCGCGGTCCCACGGCTCCAGCTCCGCCCGCGGCAGGCTCGCCTTGACCTCGACCATGCGCGCGCGAAAGAAATCGAACGCCGCCTCGTTCAGCTCGGCCGAGGATTCGAAATGCAGGCCGACCTCGAGGCGGCCCGCGCCGGTGTGGTGCCAGGTCTCGTAATGAAAAGAAGGCTCGTCGAAGTAGACCTTCATCAACCGCCCTCGCCCGCGCGTAGTCCGGAAGCTGCGCAGCTCGGTCGGCAGCTTCGGCTTGAGTCCCTTGCGCAGGCCGGCGAAGAAGTCGGATGGCGCGAGCAGCATTTCTAGAAAGACGCGGTGGGGCTGTAGGCCGGATTTATTCCGGCCGTCGCCAGGCGATGCTCACCAGACGCCACCCAAACGAAGCATGCAACGGAGGGGGCTCGCGGGGGAGGCCTGCCTCCCCCGCGAAGTTTTGTAGACGAGGTGGGGCTGGAGGCCGGATTCATTCCGGCCGGCGACAGGCGTTGCTCACCAGACGCCACCCAAGCGTGGCTTGCAACGGAGGGGGCCCCGCGGGGGAGGCCCGCCTCCCCCGCGATGTTTTCCGTAAGCTCGCAGTCACATTGGCCTACATCCCGACGGTCGTCGAGAACGAGGGCGGCAACCGCGAACGCACATTCGACATCTACTCGCGGCTCCTGAAGGACCGGATCATCCTGATCGGCAGACCGATCGACGATGTCGTGGCCAACCTTGTCGTGGCCCAGCTGATCTATCTCGCCGCCGACGACCCCGAGAAAGAGATCCAGATCTACGTCAACTCGCCAGGCGGCGCCGTGACGGCCGGGCTCGCCATATACGACACCATGCAGTACGTCCAGACGCCCATCTCCACCGTCTGCATTGGTCGCGCCGCAAGCTTCGGCACGATCGTGTTGATGGCCGGCGCGAGGGGCAAGCGGTTCTCGCTGCCGAGCTCGAACATCCACATGCACCAGCCGCTCATCGGGGGCAAGGGTCTGCAGGGTCAGGCCAGCGACCTCGACATCCACGCCAAGGAGATCATCCGGATCCGCGGCGTGCTCAACGACCTGATCGTGAAGCACACCGGCCAGCCTCTGGACCGCGTGGAGCGCGATACCGACCGCGACTTCTTCCTGACGCCTCAAGAGGCCGTGGAGTACGGCCTGATCGACGGCATCATCGACTCGACGCGGGCGCCAGTTCTGACCGCCGCCCGAAGCTGATCCGGAAGGTCAGCCCAAGCATCAGCACGAGTCCGATCAGCGTCGGGTAGGGCGCAGGCGATAGAGCCGCGAGAAGCGCTCCGATGCTGAGCGCGAGCCACTCGACCCAGCCGCTGCGATCCCAGATGGCCAGGCCGACCGCGACAAGGACCAGGTCTGCCGGCAAAGCATGTGGCGCCGCCAGCACACCCCCGGCGAGCAGGATGGCGATCGCCGGCCGCATCTTCTCCACGAAAAATGCGCCCTGCGCGCGCCCGGCGTGGCCGCGCACGCGCCAGGCGAGCCAGGTGACCAGTCCCACCGCCGCGAGGGTGAGAATGGCAAGGCCGACGCCCTGGAGCGAGTCCGGCAGGAAGACCGCGAGGTGCGGCAGGTCGACCTCGCGGGCCCCCGTTTGCACCGTCGAGCGGCTCTGGCTCAGCCACTCGAACACCCAGCGCGGACTCAGGGCAACCGTCGTGACGAGCAGCAGCGCTCCCGCGGTCGCCCATCCGGCGAGGACCTTCCACTCACGCGTGAGCAGCACGGCCACACCGAGCGGCAGCATCAGCTGCGGCTTCACCAGCGTGAGGCCGAGGGCGAGGCCGGCGAGGTAGCGGCGTGGCCACAGCGCGATCGAAACGCCCACGCCCAGGGCGACGATGCCATCGAGCTGCGCGTTGAGCATGAACAGCGCTGTGGGCACGCTCGCAAATGCGGGCAGGATCACAGTCGGCGGCCGAGGCCTGGTCGCGAGGTACAGTCCCGCCGCCAGGCATCCGAGCCCGAAAAGCACCCACAGCCTTCCACCGATATTCGGCCCGAGCACAGCGAACGGCACGGCCAGCAAGGCCACCCATGCTGGAGCCAGGAAGGGAAGGATGCCTTTGATCCCGAGCGTCACGAGCACCCGGCCGCCCGTGACCTGGAGCTCGACCTGGCGCTGCGCCGTGAAGTCGTAGAGGTGCGAGGGGTCGTGCACGATCAGCTGGGCGCCGGTCGCGAACGCGGGCCAATCGGAGTTGATCACGTCGTCGTTGGGGAGGAGCGGAAAGAGAAAAAAAGCCAGGGTGACGCCGAGCAGCGCGACGTTGCCGCGCCAGCGCCAGCGTTTCATATTTCGATCGACAGTCCGTCGTGGGCCGCGCGCACGTCGATGCCCAGGCGCTGCGACATCGCGGCCGCGACGGCGGTCGGGTTTGCGCGCCACACCGTCATCCCGTAGTGGGTGAGAAAAGCCACCCTCGGTTGGGTTTCGCTGATGATGCGCTCGGCGTCGGCGATGCAGAGGTGGGGCAGGGTCGGCACGCAATCACGCAGCACTGTGTGGATCACCATCACATCGGCCCTGTGCTGCTCGGCGATGCCGTCGTAGTAGCCGGAGTCGGTCACCCAGCCGAGCCTGTTCCCGAAACGAAATCCAAACGTCTCCGATTGGTGCACGTGACGGCCGCTGGTCGTGAACCCCACGCCGTTGACCGAATACGAGGTCTGGGGCGCAAGGCGCACGATCTCGCGCGGAAACCGCCGCACATATTTGAGGACGACTGGGTCCTCGTCGAGCGCGTCTGACGGACAGAAGAGCTGACCGCGGTGCTGGAACCCGCCATCGGTCATCCCCTCGAGCATCACGTTTACGTCACCGCTGTGGTCGAGGTGGCGGTGACTCAACACGATCGCGTCGAGCGTCGTCAGGTCGATCCCGCGCTGCGCGTACTGCACGATGGCGCCCGGCCCGGGGTCGAGGGCAAGACGCGTGCCGCCGTCCTCGAGGAACAGCCCGCCCGACGCGGCCACCTGCTTCGCGACCATGAAGCGGGCGCCGGCGGTCCCCATGAACGTGAGCCTCACGTCTCCGCGACTTCCGACAGCGCGACCTCCGATCTTTCGCCGAAGTAGCGGTCATACAGCTCAGCCACGCGCTCGAGGGTGTCGATCTCGTCCACCGGCTTGTCCTCACGGATGCGCGCGATGCGCGGGAAACGCAGCGCGTACCCGCTCAGGTGGCGGCCCGAGTGCTGAATGGAATCGAACGCAACCTCGAGCACGACCTCGGGTCGAACCATGCGCCGGTGGCCCTGGTCCTGGATCGTCATCTCGAGAAATCGCTTCGTGTACTCGGCGATCTCGGCGTCGGTGAGGCCGGTGTACGCCTTGCCTACGTTGACGAGCTTTCCCGTGCTCGTGTCTCTGACCGCGAAGGTGTAATCGGACAGCACCCCGCGACGCTTCCCGTGGCCCCACTCGACGGCGGTGACCACCACGTCGAGCGTCGCGAGTGGGCGCTTCAGCTTCAGCCAGGCAAGCCCGCGCCGTCCGGGCGTGTACGGGCTCATCGGATCTTTGACCATCAGGCCCTCGTTTCCTCTTTCGCGCGTCTCCTTGAAGATGCGGTCGAGGTGATGCGGGTCGGTCGCCTCCTCCAGCCGGGCGAGCAAGAAAGGATGCTCGAGACCCAGTCCCTCGAGCAGCTTCCGGCGCTCGGTCAGCGGCTCGTCGAGCAGCGTCCGCCCATCGAGCCACAGCAGGTCGAAGATCACCAGCACGACCGGGACGTCGCTCCTCATCGTTGCGTCGACCTGTTTCCGGCCCAACCGGCGCTGAAGCTCGAAGAAGCGGAGCACGCGTCCGTCGCGGTGGGCGAGCACCTCGCCGTCAAACAGCACGTCGTGACCGATGGAAGGCGACGCTTCGACCAGCTCGGGAAACGCGGCGGTCGTTTCCTTGAGGTCGCGCGAAAACAGCTCGACGCGCTCGCCGCCGCGGTGAAGCTGGCAGCGCACGCCGTCGTACTTTTCCTCCGTCCACACCGTGTCCGCGCCCATGCGCGAGAAGGCTTCGTCGGGCGTCTCCACCGGGCTCGCGAGCATGAAGCGGACCGGCTGGAAGAGCGTGATGCTGCTGGAGCCTATGTCGCCCTTCTTGCATCGGACAGCCGTCTCGCCGATGTCGCCGGTGATGAGGTGCACGCGCTTGACCTGGGTGATCGGAACACCGAAGGCCTCGGCGATCGCGGCCTCGACGAGCCCTTCGCTGAGGCCGATGCGCATCTCGCCGGAGATGATCTTGATGAAGTAACGCGCGGACTCCGGGTCCATGCGGCGCAGCATCGCCTCGAGCGGCCTGGCCTTGGCGCTGCCGCGCGCGCTGCGGATCGCTTCGAGGGTCGCCTCGACGTCGGCCAGGGTGACCAGCGCGGGCTCCGTGCGCCCGTCGAGCGCGTCGCCCGCCCAATCGCCGAGGTCCGAATGTTTGCGGAACAGGGCGTCGAGCTCTTCGTCGTCGCGGGTGGAGATCGACGAGATGACCTTGCTCACCGTCGACCAGCCGAGCCCAAGCGTCCGGCGCTGCGATGGCGGGAACGCCCGGCCGCTCATGTAGACCGCGGCGCGGCGGAGGTCGTCCTCGCTCAGCGTGCGGAAGTAGGCGCCGAGGATGCGCGTCTTTTCCAGGGTGGCAGGCGTGCCACCGACGGCGGCGCCCGCGCGGGAGAACTCGAGCATCGGCGGTCTATCGTAGGACCCGATGCGGCGGTGCCCGTACCTCGAGGAGCTGGTCAAAGAGCGGCAGGCGTTTCTGCGCGTTTATCGGTTCGACTGCCATGTCGACCACCGGTCCAAGCGTAAGTACGCCCTGAGCGACAGCCCGCCCATCTGCGTACGGAATTTCGAAGATTGCCCGTTATATCAGGCTGAAAAGCGGCGCGAAGACCACACAATTACGCGCTACACCGACTGAATACCGGCCCACAACCCCGCCACAGAACATGAACTGCCCGGTCTGCTCCGCCCCGGCGTTGCCCATCGACGACGCGTGCGTCTTCTGCCACGCGCCTCTGATGGAGCGCGACGAGCCCCACGAGCTGCTCGACTATCTCGTGGAGCGGATTCCCATCGCCCAGGCGAAGCGCGGCCACCTGAACCGGGGGCCGATCACCGAGCTCTCGATCGACGTCGACGGGCGCACATTCCACGCTCGGGTTCGCAACGAGATGCTCGAGCTGAGGCCGGCCGTCGAGCTGGCGGCGTGGGTCGACCTCCTGCTCATGAAGCTCAGCGAGGCGGCGGCGGCCAACCACGACCTGCGTCGCGCGGTCTTGCGTTCGGGCTGGGCGCTGCGCTAGCCGC
>DASZJK010000327.1:0-3498 GCA_035948155.1 Candidatus Dormiibacterota bacterium | reverse complement strand
GGGCAGACCACTGACCTGAGCTTCATGACGCCTCTGCTGGCGGGCTTCGCCGGCGGGCTGCTGGTGAACCTGCTGTTCCTGCCTTTTTCGATGGGCGCGATCACTTACGCGGCGTGCGAGTCGGCGTTGGGGCGACCCGTCACGGCGGCGGGCGTGCTCTCGGGCGTGCTCCGCCGGTACTTTCCGCTGCTCGGATACTGGCTGCTCTTCCTTGTGTCCTTTTATCTGTCCCTCGCTCTATGCATCGTCCCTGTGGCCCTGTGGGCGTGGATCTTTGTCGGCTGGGTCGTCGTGACGCCCGCGATGTTCGTCGAGAACATCGGCCTGGGCGCCGCGTTTGGCAGGAGCTGGCGACTGGTCGAGCGCCGCTGGTGGCGGACGTTCCTGGTCCTGTTCCTGATCGCGATCATCTGGTACATCGCGCAATTTGCCCTCGGCGCCTTTCTGCAGCTCGGACAGTTCTTGCTCCAGCTGGTCCTCTCGCCGTTCATCGCCCTCGCGATCTCGAGCGCGACGGGCCAGATCGTGGCGGCGGTCGTGAACCCGGTCCTGCAGATCGCGATAGTGCTCGTCTACTTCGACCTCCGCGTTCGCAAGGAAGCGCTCGACCTCTTCCAGATGGCGTACCGGCTCAATCCCCCGCAGGCGACGACCTGAAAGCGCGACTCCTCGCGGCCATGGTCGTGGCGCTCGTCGCCATCCCTGCAGCGGTGCGAGCGGTCGATGCCGAGCCGCCGCCCCCGCCGACCTACGCCGAGGCTGTGCGCCAGGCCTACGACCTGATCCAGGGCGGGCCGCCATCCGACACCGCTCCGGCTCGCGCGGCGCTCCAGGTGCTGATCGATGGGACCGCCGACACGCAGCCAGAGATCCTCGCCGACCTCCGCGCGCGGCCGCCTCTCTATGACGACGCGCGGCAGCGGCTTGCGGCGCTGCTTGCGGCGATCGATCAGCCTGCCGACACGTCCGACCCCGCGCTTGCGCAGCAGCGTCTGCACGACGTCATGTCGATGAGCCGATACGACCCGTTGCACCGCCCGCCGTCGCTGCTCGACCGCGTGCAGCGGTGGATTCATGACCGCATCTCCGACCTGCTGCGCCTCTTGTTCGGAAACGGAAGCGGCGCGCAGCCGCCGGCGCTATGGCTCTACGCGATAGGCATAGGGGTGTTGCTTGGCATGGTCGTCCTGATCGTGCGAGCCGCGCGCGGCCGCTTCAGCCAGGGCCTCGGCGCGCCCACCGACCGACCGCGGCCGCCCGCCGACTACTTCGCCGAGGCTGATCGCCTTGCCGCGTCGGGGGATCGGGTCGGCGCGATCAGGGCGCTGTGTGCTGCGGTTGCCGCAACCCTGGCGGGCGAAGGATCGTGGGCCGGCAGCCCGCTCACCGTGCGGGAGATCTTCCAGCGCGCGCCAGACCACGCAAGCCTTCGGCCGCTGCTCGTGCCGTTCGAGGCGGCGGTCTACGGAGGACGTGAGGTCGACAAGGCGACCTACGAGCGGGCCGCCGCCGTGGCCGCAGCCTTCCGCGTCAAAGAGCAGGCCGCAGCATGAAGGGCGCACGCGGATGGGTTTTCCTCGCCGCCGTCGCGGTCCTCATCGCGGCAGCGGCGTACGTCCTGCAGCCGAAGCAGGACTCGCCCGAGCACAGCTCCAGCAGCGACGCCGCCAACGGCTCCTCCGCGGCGCTTCTCTACGCCCAGGCTATGGGCCATCCCTCATCGCAGATCACGGGCTCGTTCGTCCTGCCGAACGAGGGCTCGATGATGTTCGTCTTCACACCGACGAGCCCGTACACCTCGGACGAGGCGGACCGCACCCGGTCCTGGGTCAGCAGCGGCGGCATCCTCGTGTATGCGTCGGAGCACGGAGACCCGGAGCTCGACCGTGTGCTGGGCGTTTCGCGCTATGGCGCCGCGGTCGAGAGCGGCATCTACAAGGCCAATCCTGTCCTCGGAGGCGTCGACCGCGTCGCGGGCGGGACCGGTGGTGTCGTCCCCATGGGTCCGTCGGCGACGCAGGTCACGTTCCTGCGCACCGCACAGGGTTTCTCGGTAGGTTTCATCCAGAAGGTCGGGCTCGGCTACTCCGTCGTGATCGCGGATCCGCTCGTGCTGTGCAATGGGTACCTCGAGAAGCTGAACAACGGACGCCTCCTCGCCGACCTTCTCGGATTGCCCGGTCCTGGTGCCCAGGTGGTCTTCGACGAGTATCACCACGGCCTGATCGCGAGTGACTTCGCGCCGCAGGCGTGGCTCCTGACACCCTGGGGGGCTGCGCTCCTGTGGCTGCTCGTCGCGGTGTTTTTCGGGCTCGTCCTTCGCGGGCGGCGATTCGGGCCGCTGGTCGGCCGTCCCGCTGAGGTCGCTCGCTCAGATGCGGAGTGGTCGGTGGCAGTCGGCCAGCTCCTGCGGCGGTCAGGCGCCAGGGCGGTCACGCTCGGCGTCCTCGCGAACGCGACAGAGCGCGCTGTCGCAGCGCGCACAGGACTTCCACTGCAGCCGCGCGAGCGGTTCTGGAATGCTCTCTGGGTGCGGGCACCTGAAGTGGCCGGTGAGCTGGCGCAGGTCGAGTCGACGCTGCCCGCGGCGTCGGCTGACGAACATGAGCTGCTCGAGGCGGCGCGCCGCCTCCACGACATCGCCCACCCGCGCACGAGGCGGACACCCCATCCCCGGCCTTCGGCCGGTACTTCCCCATAAATGGGGAAGATCGCGACCGCGACGGACTTCTTCACGCGCCTTCGCGAGCAGCTGGCCAAGGCGATCGTCGGCCAGGACGATGCGATCCGTCTCTGCGCGATCGCCCTCGTCGCCCAGGGCCACGTCCTTCTCGAGGGTGTGCCGGGCACGGGCAAGACGCTGCTCGCCAAATCCATCGCACGCGCGCTGACCCTCGACTACGGACGTGTCCAGTTCACGCCGGACCTGATGCCCGCGGACATCGTCGGCACCTCCGTGTACGACCTCTCGACGCGCACTTTCGCGCTGCGCCGCGGACCGATCTTCACCAACGTTCTCCTCGCGGACGAGATCAACCGCGCGCCCGCGAAGGTGCAGGCGGCGCTGCTCGAGGCGATGGAGGAGCGCGGCGTGACCCTGGAGGGACAGCAGCTCCCGCTGCCCTCACCGTTTGTCGTCCTGGCGACCCAGAACCCGGTGGAGTACGAGGGCACCTATCCGCTGCCTGAGGCTCAGCAGGACCGCTTCCTCTTCAAGGTGCGGCTCGACTACCCGGCGGCCGCCGACGAGATGGAGGTGCTGCGGCGATGGGAGTCGGGCATCGAGCTCCGCGACCCCGCGAAGGCCGGTGTGCAGCCGGTCCTCGGTGCGGCGGACATCGAGGCGTGCCGCGCCCAGGTCGGCCGCGTGGTGCTGGACGAGAAGATCCGGCGCTACGTCGTGGACCTCGCGGGCGCGACGCGATCGGCTCCTGAGATCGCACTTGGCGCGAGCACGCGCGCGGAGGTGTTGCTCATGCTCGCGTCGCGCGCGTACGC
>DASZJK010000326.1:0-4072 GCA_035948155.1 Candidatus Dormiibacterota bacterium | reverse complement strand
TACGCCTACTGGGCGCTGAAGTACTACGGCCACGACAAGGTCCAGCTCGTCGATGGCGGCCGCGTCAAGTGGGAGAAGGAAAGCCGGGCGTACAGCACCGCCGTGCCCAGCTACCCCGCGACGAGCTACCACTTCAAGAGCTCGCCCAACGAGCAAATCCGCGCCTACCGCGATCATGTCCTCAACAAGATCGGCAAGGCGGCGCTCGTCGACGTTCGCTCTCCAAAGGAGTTCTCGGGCGAGCTGCTCGCTCCGGAGAACCTCCCGCAGGAAGGCGCGCAGCGCGGCGGCCACATCCCGACCGCGGCGAGCATTCCGTGGGCGACCGCCGTCAACGCCGAAGACGGCACCTTCAAGAGCACTGATGAGCTGAAGGAGATCTACGGCGGCAAGGGCGTGGTCGCCGGCAAGGAAGTGATCGCGTACTGCCGCATCGGTGAGCGCTCGGCCCACACGTGGTTCGTGCTGCACGAGCTCCTCGGCTACCCCGACGTGAAGAACTACGACGGTTCGTGGACCGAGTGGGGCAGCTCCATCAGGGTGCCGATCGAGAAGTGAGCACGGCTGCGTCGCAGGTCGTCGACCACTCAGCGCTGAAGGTCAACCAGGCCGGGATCATCGTGACCGTGCTGGTGACGTTCGTCGGGAGCTTTTTCTCCCTGGCGTTTTTGACCCTGATCCCGCTTCTTGGGATCGTCCTCCTGCTTGGCACGTTCGTGCCGCAGCTGGCGCTGTTCAAGCAGATCTATTTCAAGGTCCTCAAGCCGGCCGGCATCGTCAAGCCGCGTCCGGTCGAGGACCGGCCGGAGCCGCACAACTTCGCGCAGGGGTTGGGCGGCGTTTTCCTCGGCATCGCATCGGCTCTGCTTTTCGTCACGCCGATCGCTTCCATCACGCTTGCGCTCCTGGTCGCGGCGCTGGCCTTCGTCAACCTGGCGTTCGGGTACTGCCTGGGCTGCCAGATCTTCTTCCAGCTCGAGAAGCGAGGGCTGGTCCGAGCGTGAGTCCGCAACTCTGGGCGCTGGTGGTGGCGGGTGCTGTCGTGCTCGCCGTCGCGGGCCTGGAGACTTTTCGGGGGTGGCGTGCGCGGCGGTTGTCGGCTGCGGCAACCGCCGCACCATCCTCCGATCCCTACATCCTCTACTTCACCGGCGACAGCTGCACCGTTTGCCGCACCCACCAGGAGCCCGCACTGGCGCGGCTGGGTGAGGTGCGGATCGACAAGGTGGACGCGGTCGAGGATCGAGCGCTCGCCGACCGCTTCCACGTCTACACCCTTCCCACCACCGTGGTGATGGCCGCCGACGGGCGCGCCCTCCACGTCAACTACGGCTACGCGCCCGCGACCAAGCTCGAGCGGCAGCTGGCCGAGGCGCGCGGCGCCGGGCTTAGGACGGCCGCGACCGCTTAACCTGAGACGGTGATCCGGCGGATCGCCGTTCTGGTGTTTGCCTTATTGATCGCGGCCGCATGCGCCCAGACGCAATCGAGCCAGAGCAATCAGCTCGTCCTCGGCGCGATCTATCCGCTGACCGGGCCGCAGGCGGAAGGGGGCAAGGAGGAGCTGGGTGGCGTACAGGCCGCGCTGCGCGTCTCCCACGCGAACGTGCGGTTGCAGGTCATCGACGCGACCACTCCGCGGGAGGCCGCCGCCGCCGTCGATAGGCTTGTGCGTGACTACCACGTGCCCGCGATCCTGGGCACCTACGGCAGCACCCTCTCCGCCGCGGCGTCGACGCGCGCCGAGGAGTTGAAGACGGTCTACTGGGAGACCGGCGCGGTGGCCGACCCCATCACCGCTCATCGCCAGTACGTCTTCCGCACTGTGGCCACGGGTAGCTCGCTGGGTCGCATGGCCGCCACGTTCACGCACGACGTGCTGGTACCCGAATACAAGCTCAAGGCGCCGAGGTCGGTGATCGTGCAGGTCGACGACATCTACGGTCAGTCCGTCGCCGGCGGGGAGGAGGAGCTCGCGCGGTCGGCGGGCGTCGACGTCGTCGACGTGATCAAGTACAACCAGAACGCCTACGACCCAGCCGTGATCGCTGCGAAGGTCGCCGAGGACAAACCCGATTTCCTGTGGGATGTCAGCTACCTCGACGACGGCGTGGCGATCTGGAACGCGATCCTCAGGGAGCACATCCCCCTCAGGGGCGCGATCGGCACCAGCTCCGCTTTCTGCATGCCCGAGTTCAGCCAGCGCGTCGGAGCCGGCTCCGTCGGCGTGTACGCGGCGGACAAGCCCGACGCCAGCATCAGCCCGGGCGCACTGACGCCGTCAGCGCTCGCGCTGCTCAAGCAGGCGCAGGCCGCGTACGGACCGCCGATGGACATCCCGGCGGTTGCGGGATTCGTCGGCGGATGGACGCTCTTCCACTACGTGCTGCCGTCGGTCACCGGGCCGATCTCGTCCGAATCGATTCGTGGGGCTGCGCTGAACGTCGACGTTCCGGTCGGAGACAGCATCAACGGCGGCGGTGTGAGGTTCGCGGGCGCGGGTGCCCTCGACGAGGGTCAGAACACGCGCGCTGCGGCAGTGATCGGTCAGTGGCAGGCGGTCGGGGTCATGAAGGTGCTGTATCCGGCCGCGTACGCGACGGGTCAACCGATGACATGGGATTACTCCGGAATGTGAGTCAGTCGAGCGGCCGCTGGACCAGGGTGATATCCATCCAGCGGTCGAACTTGTGGGCCGCGTTACGGATCGTCCCGACCATCTCGAACCCGTGCTTGGTGAACAGCGCAAGGCCCGAGCGGTTGTCGGTCGCGACGCTGGCCACGATCGTCCTGTAGCCCAGGTCGCGCGCTTCGCGGATCAGCTCGTCGAGAAGCGCGCCTCCGATGCCCTGTCCGTGGTGGACGGGGTCGACGTAGACCAGGCACTCGACCACGTCGAACCCGCGCTGCTTCCACGGGAGAAGGCGGCCCCACCCGAGGACTCCCGTTTCATCGGTGGCCACGAGCAGCTTGGAGCGCTTGCCGTGCATCTCCCACCACTCCTGCGCCTCCTCCGCGTCGAGCGGCTCAGAGTCGATGGTGGCGAACGTCTGGTTGACCGCCCAGTTGTAGATGCCGACGATCGCCTTCAGGTCGTCCTTGGAGGAGGCCCGGACGCGATGAGGCGATGCACGTTTCTTCGTCTTGGCCATCGCGACCATTATCCTTTGCCAGCCGTGAAGCCTGAGATCAAGACTCCACTCCCTGGCCCGAAGGCGGCGGAGCTCATCGCGCGCGACGCCAAGTCGATGTCGCCGAGTTTCACGCGCTCCTATCCGTTCGTCATGGACCACGGCAGGGGTTGCTGGGTGACTGACGTCGACGGTAACCGTTTCCTCGATTTCACCGCCGGCATCGCGGTCGTCACCACCGGGCACTCGCATCCGAAGGTCGTGGCAGCGATCAAGGATCAGGCCGACCGCTTCCTGCACATGTCGGGAACCGACTTCTACTACCGCTCTGAGATCGAGCTCGCTGAGCGCCTCGAGAGCAAGATCCTGCCCGGGACGCCCGCGCGCGTCTTCTTCACCAACTCCGGCGCCGAGGCGATCGAGGGCGCGATGAAGCTCGCGCGGTACGCCAGCGGCCGGCCCAGCTACATCGCGTTCATCGGTGCGTTTCACGGCCGCACCTTTGGCGCGCTGTCGCTGACCGCGTCCAAGGCCAGCCAGCGGCGCAGGTTTGCTCCCCTTCTGTCCCAGGTGTTCCATGCTCCCTTCCCGACGCCGGCCCGCGGAATCACGACCGATGAGTCGATCGCGCGCATCGAGGAGCTGTTCGCCACCGTCGCGCCGCCGGAGAGCGTCGCCGCGGTGTTCGTCGAGCCGATCCAGGGCGAGGGCGGCTACCTTGTCCCGCCCGACGACTTTCTGCCCCGCCTGCGGGAGCTGACAGCAAAGCACGGCATCCTGCTGGTGGCCGACGAGGTCCAGTCGGGGATGGGCCGGACTGGGCACCTGCTGGCGGTTGAGCACTGGGGCATCGAGCCCGACATCGTCTGCCTCGCCAAGGGCATCGCCTCGGGCCTGCCCCTGGGCGCGTTCATCGCGCGCGCCGAGCAGATGAGCTGGCC
>DASZJK010000325.1:0-2596 GCA_035948155.1 Candidatus Dormiibacterota bacterium | reverse complement strand
ATCATCGGCAGCGCGCTCGAGGTCGACGGCGAGGAGCTGATCCTCATAGCCCGCGATCTGCGCGGCTACTCCAATCTGTGCCGGCTGCTCAGCCTCGCCCACGCCGACCAGCCCAAAGGCGAGGCTCGGACGACGCTCGAGAAAACCGCTGAGCACAGGGGCGACCTCTTCTACATGAGCGCGACCGACAGCGAGAAGCGGCTGCGTGATCTCCAGGGGGCCCTGGGCACAGAGAACGTCTTCAGCGAGCTTCACCACCACGTGCGCCCCGAGGACCAATGGGTGCTGGAGGGCCGGGCTGCAATGGCGAAAAGATGCGGCGCGCCGGTTGTCGCCACCAACCAGGTCCACTACCACGTACCTGCTAGAAGAAAGCTCCACGACGTTCTCGTCGCGATCCGCCACCGCGCCACGCTGGACGAGGCCAGGCAGCACCTCTTCCCCAACTCAGAGCATCACCTCAAGGGCGGCGACCAGCTGCTGCCGCTGTTCAAGGGGCATGAAGAGGCGCTCGCGACTCCTTGGGAGATCGCCCAGCACTGCGACGTCGACCTCGACTTCCGCAAGGTCAGGTTCCCCGGCTACCCCGTGCCTGAGGGCGAGACCCCTTTTTCTTATCTCTACAAGCTGTGCTTCGAAGGCCTGCGCGACCGATACCGGCCGATCACCTCAGCCGTCACGCGTCGCCTGCAGCACGAGCTCGAGGTGATCGAGAAGACAGGACTTGCCGAGTTCTTCCTCATCAACTGGGACCTGATGCGCTTCGCACGCGAGCACGGTGTGCCAGGGCAGGGACGCGGGTCGGCCGCCGACTCGATCGTCGCCTACGTCCTGGGCATCACCCGCGTGGACCCGATCGAGCACAACCTCCTCTTCGAGCGGTTCCTGCACGAGGAGATGACCAGCACACCGGACATCGACATCGATTTCTCGACCGCTCATCGCGAGCAGGTCATCCAGTACATCTACGAGAAGTACGGCTGGGAGCGGACCGGAATGGTCTGCAACGTCGTCACCTTCCAGCCTCGGATGGCGATCCGCCAGGTCGGCAAGGCCCTCGGCTTCTCGGCAGAGCTGCTCGACCGGCTGGCCAAAGGCGTCGACCGATGGTTCACCGAAGACGTCGAGGACTCGATGCAGTGGGCTGTCCCGCCGCCCGACATGCGCCCACAGAGCTGGCAGCAGTTCCTCGAGCTGTGCCGCGAGGTCATCGAGTTCCCTCGTCACCTCTCGATCCACAACGGCGGCATGCTCGTGACTGGCGAGCCGCTGGTCGACATCGCGCCGGTCGAGCCGGCCACGATGGAAGGAAGACGCGTCGTCCAGTTCAACAAGGACGATGTCGAAGACCTCGGCCTGATCAAGATGGACATGCTCGGGCTCCGCACGCTGTCTGTCGTCGCCGAGGCGCTCGACCTGATCAAGGACACGACCGGCAAACGGCCAGACCTTGACCAGCTGCCGCTCAAGGACCCGGCCGTTTTCGAGATGTGCGGCGCCGCCGACACGATCGGTGTGTTCCAGATCGAGTCGCGGGCACAGATGCAGACGCTGCCGCGCACGCGGCCGAAGGACTTCAACGACCTCGTGGTCGAGGTCGCGATCATCCGCCCAGGACCGATCCAGGGCAACGCGGTCCACCCCTACATCCGGCGCAAGCAGGGTCGCGAAACAGTGACCTACGCGCATCCGCTGCTCGAGCCGATCCTCAAAGACACGCTCGGCGTGATCCTGTACCAGGAACAGATCATCGAGATCGCGATGCACGTCGCCGGCATGAAGCCAGGGCGCGCCGACGGTTTCCGCCGCGCGATGACGCGACATCTCAACCGCGTCGAGATGTCATCGCTTGAAGACGAGTTCGTCGACGGGTGCCTCGCCAACGGGGTGCCGAGGGAGGTGGCCGACCAGCTCTTCACCGCCGTGCAGGGCTTTGCCGTTTATGGCTTCTGCCGCTCGCACGCCGCGGCTTTCGCCCGCACGTCGTACGAAACCGCGTGGATGAAGCTCCACCACCCCGTCGAGTTCGGCTGTGGCCTGCTCAACAACCAGCCCATGGGCTTCTACCACCCCAGCGTCCTGGTCGAGGACCTGAAGCGGCACGGGCTGAAAGCCCTGCCCGTCGACATCAACCGCTCCGACGTCCGATGCCTACCCGAAGAGTTCGAAGACGGCCACGCCATGCGCATCGGCTTCAACTACGTCCGCGACCTCGGCGAGGAAGGACGCATAACGATCGTCGAGGAGCGGCACCGCGGCGGCGCCTACACGTCCTTCGACAACTTCCTTGCGAGATTGCGTGGTGGGCCAATCGGTCCGAAGGCCGTCCGCAACCTCGTCATGGTCGGCGGATTCGACGCGCTCGGTCAGCGAAGGCGCGAGCTGCTGTGGGGATGGCAGGAGCGATGGCACGGCAAAGGGTTGCGTCGCCGCATCGACAGGCAGTCCGAGCTGAGCCTCAACGGGACGGCGCCTGAGCTGCCGGCGATCGACGACTTCGACGCCAACCAGCTCGAGTACCGGATATCCGACCTCTCGACCGGCCATCACCTCATCCACTTCTGCCGCGAGCGACTGACCGCGATGGGCGCGCTGG
>DASZJK010000324.1:0-2929 GCA_035948155.1 Candidatus Dormiibacterota bacterium | reverse complement strand
GCTGCTCCCACTCCCACCAGTCGCAGTTGCTGCAGTCGCCCTCCACCTGGTGCGCTGCGCTCGACGTCCCCCAGAGAAACCCTTTGGGGAAGGTCCGGGCCACTACGCGGCCGCGGTTTCGGGCTTGTCGACCTGCGGCGGAGGGATGTACTCCCAGGCCTTCGGCTTCTCGCCCTCCATGTCGACCTGCAGCATGCCTGCTTTGCCGATGCCCGAGCGGTGCATCTCGCGCTCGTTCAGCGGCCTGCCGTCGAGCAGGATGTAGGCGGCGTTCAGAGGATCGGCATGGCTGACGACCGCGACGGCCTGGTCGGGATAGTCGAGCGCCAGCCGTCGCGCCACGCGAAGCACGCGCTCGCCCATCTTCTCGATCGTTTCGTCACCCGGCAGCAGGCCGCGTTTGGCCTTGTGCACCAACCAGAGCGGCCGCCGGACGGGGATCTGCCAGTACGGCACGCCCTGCAGGTAGCGGCTGAACTCGGCCTCGATCAGCTGCGGGTCGGCCTCGAGAGGGGGTGGCTGCGGCTGGTGCTCGGCGACGATACGCGCGGTCTCGGCCGCGCGTGTCAGCGGGCTGTACACGATCCGCGCGAGCCCGGAGCCGCGCAGCTTTTCACCAAGCGCATTGGACTGAGCCCTGCCGAGGGCGCTGAGGTGAAAGCCGTCGAGATGCCCGTACAGGACGTGGTGAGGATTCTCGACGTCCGCGTGCCGGATGAGATAAAGCCGGGTCAGGTTCGGTACGCGCCGACCGTGGTTCGGTTCGTGCCGGCCGATCGGCCGGAGTCAAGGGCCTTGTAAGCCTCCCGCAGGAGGTTGCCGCTGTACTCGCGGCGGTTCAAGAAGCCGGCTTCGTCCATCGGCCGGTAACCGGCGTCGATGGTGGCCGCGCCGCAGCTGACGGTGATGCGGTTCCAGGCGCCGCTGGAGCCGAAGTCATGCGATGCGATCGACCGACGGATCTTGTCCGCGGCCAGGGCGGCGCCCTGCTCGTCCGTCTCGGGCAGCACGATCGCGAAGTGCGGCGGCCCGTCCGCGTCCATGAACGCGACCGTGTCCGTGTCCCGGACGGACTGGCCCAGGCGGTCGGCCATCTCGCGCAGGAGACCCTCGACCTGGACCGACTGGAGCTCCTTGTCGATGTGCTCGGCGTGGTCCAGCTCTACCACCAGCACCGAGAGCGGGCGGTGGTACCGGACCGCCCGGTTGGCTTCCTGGCCGACGAGGGCGTTGGCGAACTTGGAATTCCAGATGCCCGTCGTCGGATCGACCACGCCGAACAGGGGACTCGACGTGCGGTCGGTCTGGCTGTGGCCGCAGGTTGGGCAGTACTGCGATGTCTCCGGGACGTCGGAGCTGCAGTACCAGCAGGTCGTCACGGGCGGCAATTCTAGGCGTCCGGGTCAGAATTTGAACCAAATGGCAGACCAGGGCGAGCTCTTCCCGATCGCGGCCGGTTCGGAGGTCCGGGCGCCTCTGGCCACCAGGATGCGGCCACGGACGTTCGACGAGATGGTTGGCCAGCGCAAGGTGGTCGACGTCCTGCGCCAGCTGACGCGCAGCGGGAACCTGCCGAGCATCATCCTGTGGGGTCCGCCGGGCAGCGGCAAGACCACCCTGGCCTTCCTCCTTGCCACCGAGACGAGCGCCCGGATGGTGGCTATGTCCGCGGTTACGGCCGGCGTCGCCGACCTGCGGAAGGTCGTCGCCGAGGCCCGGGTGCACCGCAGGGCGGGCATCCGGACCGTGCTGTTCATCGACGAGATCCACCGCTTCAACAAGGCGCAGCAGGACGCGATCCTGCCCCACGTCGAGGACGGCACCGTGACGCTGATCGGCGCGACCACCGAGAACCCGTCGTTCGAGGTCATCTCGCCGTTGCTGTCGCGAAGCCGGGTGTTTCGACTGGAGCAGCTCGACCGCGAGGAGCTGAAGGGCGTGGTCGACCGGGGGCTCAAGGAAGTCAACGCGTCGATCGACAGCGACGCGATGGACGCGCTGCTCGAGATCGCCCGGGGCGACGCTCGGGTGGCGCTCAACGGGCTGGAGGCGGCGGCCGCCCTCGCCGGCGAGGCCGCCATAAACCTGGACGACATCGAACGCGCCATGCAGGAGCGGCATCTGCTCTACGACCGTGCCGGCGACCAGCACTACGACATCGTCTCGGCGCTCATCAAGAGCGTTCGCGGGAGCGATCCTGACGCGGCCGTTTACTGGATGGCGCGGATGCTCGAAGCCGGCGAGGACGTGATGTTCGTCGCCCGCCGCCTCGTGATCCTGGCTGCGGAGGACATCGGACTGGCCGATCCCCAGGCCCTGTCCGTCGCGATTGCGGCGCAGCAGGCCGCGCACTTCGTCGGCATGCCCGAGGCGGTGCTGCCCCTCACCGAGGCTGCGCTGTATCTCGCGCTCGCGCCCAAGTCCAACTCCGCGCTCACCTCGTACGGCGCCGCCCGCGAGCTCATCCAGGAAACAGGCAATGAGCCGGTGCCCATGCACCTCCGCAACGCCGTGACTGGACTGATGCGATCGATGGGCTACGGGCGCGACTACAGATACGCACACGACTACGAGGGAGGCGTCGCCGACCAGGTGCACATGCCGGCGAAGCTCAAGGGCCGCAAGGTGTACGAGCCCAACCCGCGCGACCGCAAGCCGGGAAAATGAAGAGCAAGCCAGATGTCAGATAGTCCGGACGGTCAAGGATTTTCGAGCGTGAAAAGGCCGGATGGTCCGGACCATCCGAGGGTGTGGCCGCTTGGCTGACGCGCTGGTCATCTTCAAGCCCGACTCCGCCTACCGCCTCGCCGCACGAGCGGGCATCTGGGGCTGGCTGTCGTCCGAGCGGGACTGGCGCATCGAGTCGCTGGAGTGGTTCCAGCCCTCGGCGCAGCTGATCGAGGACCACTACGACTTCTTGCAAGGTCGC
>DASZJK010000323.1:0-2310 GCA_035948155.1 Candidatus Dormiibacterota bacterium | reverse complement strand
GTCAGGTCCATTTGACCTGAGTTGAGCTAACTTGGTGCACACTTTAATGCCATTGGATTCATGCTTGCGGAGCACGGGTTCTGCGCGTTCTCTGGTTGCCTGTTTCGCGCCTGGTCGCGCGGAAACCTGGTGCGGGCTAAGAGCCTGCTTGAAAACTGGGGCATAACCGGCTGCCAGCCGCAAGGCGTCACGTCGCTTCGGTCTGGAGCATCTCGGCGACGGGTCGCCGGAGGCCGATCCGTGCCGGAACGCTGGTGAGCGCCGCCATGACGAGCACGGTTCCGAGCACGGCGGCGACGAGCCAGAGCACTGGCGGCAGGCCAGTCAGGCCATGGCCCGCGACTTTGAACAGGCCGATGCCGAGCGGGAGGCCGAGGATCGCGCCGGGCAGCGCGGGGATGACCTGTGCCATGACCAGCCCGGCTCGGACTTGCTGCGGGGTTGCACCCAGCGCGAGCGTCACTGCGGAGGCGCGTCTCGCGTCGAGGACCGTCGCCAAGGCGGCGAAGATCGCAGTGAGCGCGGCCAGGGTGACCAGCGCGATCGTGATGGCGGTCAGCACCTGCTCCGCTCGGGGGACATCCGGGTTGACCAGCCCGCCCGAGCTCCCGAAGTGAGAGAACTTGTTGTCGACGGCGGCGTGGATGGCGAGCGCGGCGACGAGACCCATGACGGCGACGGCGATGCTCGCCGCGCTGAGGATCGCGCGTCGTGGCCGGCGGGCGACGAGGCGCAGCCCGAACAGCGCCGGCACGGGCAGCTTCCGTGACAGCCGTATCAGCGAGTCCCGCCGCCTCGGCAGGCGGGGCGCGTCGGCGAGCGCGCTGACCGTGCTCATCCGCGCCGCACGGATCGCGGGAACGAGCGTCGATGCGAGCGCCACGGCGAGCGAAACGGCGAGCGCGACGAGGACCATGACGAGCGTGAGCGGCGGCGCTCCCGGAGTACCGACGAGGTCGGCCTCGGGCTTGGAGAGGAGCGGGGCCGCACGCCAGCCGGCCAGCAGGCCGGCGACGGCCGCGACGAGCGCCAGGAACAGGTTCTCGGTAAGGAAGACCACCGCGACAATGCCTGGCGTGCCGCCGGTGGCCTTCAACAGCCCGACCCGCCGGGTGCCTTCCGCCAGGCGGCCACCGACGAGAACGGCCACGCTCGCGAGCGCGAGCACGCCGAGCAGCACGGTGCCGGTAAAGAGGAAGGCCTGGTCGGTGCGCAGGAAGGCGGCGTCCCCGTAGGCGATCTCCATCCATGAGGCGAGGAACGGCGCCGTGGCGTCGGCGGGAGCGCCGTACTTGAGGCCGTAGGCGTTCACGAACGCGCTGACCGCGCGCGGCGACGCGTCGGACAGCTTGATGTTCGAGATGTACGACAGCGGGTCCGCCTTGGTGGCCAGGCTGCGCGCCGCCGCCTCGGTGGCCCATATCAGGCTCACACCAGGGAAGCCATGGAACGCCGCCGTGACGGCGAAGCCGACCACCTGGAAGGGGTGACCGTTCAGCGTGATCGTCTGGCCGAGACGCAGGTTCGCCGCCTCAGCAAAGGACCGCTCGGCCACCACGCCCCCCGGCCGGATCCATGTCCCGTCCGTCACCTTGGGCTGGTCGACCGCGACCACGCCAGGCTCACGTCCTTCGACCTGCACTGAGGTAACGATGCCCGCGCTGCGCATGACGGGACCCACCGGGCCGGTGTCGCCCACGATCGGATAGGGGCCGCTGTGGGCCGCCACCCCTTTGGCGTGGTTCAGCGCCTCGAGCGCCGCGAGGTCCGCCGGCGACGTCACGCCGGTGTAGGGGTCATTTCCGCTCTGGGCCACGACGTCGGGCCCCTTCGTCGCTGCCTTGGTCTGCTGGTAGGGGTTGCTGTTCACGCCGTTCAGCGAGAAGGCCAAGGAGAGCACGGCCGTGGCCGCGGCAATGGCGACTATCAAGAGGACCGCCTGGGCGAAGTGGTGACGGATGTCTTGCCGGGCGAGACGGAAGAGCAGCAGGGCTCGCCCCTTCGCTCCGCCCGCGCGGCGCGCGCGCCGTGACTGGTTCATGAGGTTCTCCTTTGATCTCACCCGAGGTGCTCCCACTCCGCGAAGGTGCTGAGGTGCCCTCGTGAACCGCCCGTCAGCCGCGTCTCGTCGATAAACGCTCCGTCGCGCATCGAGATCAGGCGGTCCGCGGTTGCGGCGATGCGCTCGTCGTGGGTGACGATCACCAAGGTCAAACCCTTGGCGTGCAAGTCCCCTAGCAGCGAAAGGACGTCGAACGCCGAAGCACTGTCCAGGTTGCCGGTCGGCTCGTCCGCCAGCACGATTTCCGG
>DASZJK010000322.1:0-3803 GCA_035948155.1 Candidatus Dormiibacterota bacterium | reverse complement strand
GACGCCGCCGGCGTGACCCTCATGGTCGGCTACAACAAGCGTTACGACCCCGCCTACCGGCGCCTCCTCGAGGAGAAGCCGAAGCTGGATGACCTGCGCCTCCTCCGCATCACGACGCTGGAGTCGCCGATCGCGCCGTACGTGCAGCATTACAACCTGAGGCGCGGGGGGCCGCTCCCCAAAGAGCTGGCCGAGTCGCTCGGCGCGGACAACGCCGCGCGCATCACCGCCGCCGTCCCGGACGCCGACCCGCTGTCTCGGTGGGCGTACCACAACGTCTTGCTGGACAGCCTCGTCCACGAGTTCAACGCGATGCGCGGCGTGATGGGCGAGCCCGACCGGCTCGACTTTGCCGACATCAGGGAGACCGGCCTGACGGCGGTCTTCACCTACGGCGCCACGCAAGCGGTGCTTGCCTGGGTCGACCTCCCCACGATCGCGCGCTACTCCATGGAGTTCGCGTTCTACTCACCCGAGAAGCGCCTGACCCTTTCGTTTCCGTCGCCGTTCCTCCGAAGCATGCCGACGCTGCTGATCACCGAAGACGGCGAAGCGGAATCACCGCGGTCGACCCGGACCGAGGAGGTCGCGTCGTATCGCGAGAGCTTCAAGGAGGAGCTCATTCACTTTCACGAATGCGTGACAGGCGGCAAGGAACCCGTGACTTCGGGCCGCGACGCGCTCCACGACATCGCGCTCTGCGAATCCGTCGTCGCCGTGCATCGCACTCGAGCTGCGCGGCAGCACCCGTCGATGCCGGCGACAACGGCCGCCAGATGATGATTGCGCTCGCCAACGCGCCGGTCAGCTACGGCGCGTTCGAGCTGACCGTCGGCATCATGCCCGGCGTCCCCGATGGTGACACCGTGCTCACCCAGGTCGCAGAGGCAGGCTACGCAGGCATCGACCTCGGGCCGCTCGGGTACCTGGGCTCGGGTGAAAGGCTGGCCGACAACCTTGCCCGCCGCGGCCTCGGCCTGTCGGGGGGATTTTTCGAGCTGCCGTTCAGCGAGCCCGCCCAGATGGGCGACGCTCTCGACGGGCTGACCACGCTGCTTGATGCGTTCGACGCCGTCCCGTCGCGCGACGGCCTCAAGCCCCGGCCGACGCTGGCTGCCCTGGGCGCTCGCTCGCCCGCGTTCGACGACGCGACCTGGAAGCGGTTTGCCGACGGCGTCGAGAGAGCGGTTGACAGCTGCCGCGAGCGGGGTTACGAACCGACCTTCCATCACGAGACAGGCACGCAGGTCGAGGCGCCGCGGGAGATCGAAAAGGTGCTCGAGCTCACGTCCATCGGGTTGTGCCTGGACACCGGCCACCTGCTGCTCGGTGGCGGCGACCCGGTGCGGGCAATCAAGGAATGGCGGCCCAGGATCAACCACCTTCACCTCAAGGACGCGCGGCGCGCGGTGGTCGAGCAGATTGTGCGCGAGGCCGCCCCAGCGTCCGAGATCTGGAAGCGCAAGGCGTTCTGCCGTCTGGGCGAGGGTGACCTGGACGTGGACGCGATGCTCGCATCGATCCGCAGCTTCTACTCGGGCTGGATCGTCGTCGAGCAGGACGTGCTGCCGGAACCCGGGGGCCAGGCCGCGGCGGACCAGCGAGCCAACCGGCGCTACCTGGCGCAACGGGGGTTCTGAGTGGCGGTTTTCAAGTTCGGGCTGCTGGGGGCGGGTCGGATGGGCCGCAATCACCTACGCGCGATCACCGGCTCCGACACGATCGCCGTGACCGCCATCGCCGAGCCATCCGCGGCTGCCCGCGAAGCCGTGCCAACCAGCGGCGCGAGGATCCACGAGAGCCTCGATTCGATGCTCGCCGCCGGCGGGTTGGACGCGGTGCTGGTCTGCGTGCCGAGCGACCTCCACCTCGAAACCGTCAGGCGGCTGGTCGACGCAGGGATGCCGACACTCTGCGAGAAGCCGGTCGGCGTGACCGCGTCGCAGTCTCGTGAGGCCGCGACGCTGGTCCGGCGGGCCGGCATTCCGTTTCAGGTCGGCTTCTGGCGGCGCTTCGTGCCGTCTTTGCGGAAGCTCGGGGCACGAATCGCTAGTGGTGACATGGGCGACATCTACTGCGTCGCGAACTTCCAGTGGGACGGCGCGCCGCCGGGCGCGTATTTTCGCCAGCACAGCGGAGGGATCTTCGTGGACATGGGCGTCCACGAGTTCGACCAGACGCGGTGGCTGACGGGCCAGGAATTCGTGACCATCACCTCGATCGCCTCGAGGGTCGCGTCCGAGCCCTGGCCGGGCGACCCCGAGAGCGCGCACGCGCTGGCGGACCTTTCCGGCGGAACAACAGCGCTGATCTCGCTGGGTCGCAGGTTTCCGCTAGGCGACGTCTGCAAGGTCGAGGTCTTCGGGACCAGGGATGCCGAGGAGTGCAAGTTTCTCTGGCCGCCCTCGGCCGACGACACATTCTTCGCGGCGCTGCGCGCCCAGGCGGAGAGCTTTGCCCGGCACGTCGGCGGCGCACCTCTCGAGGGGGCCGGCGCCGACGATGCGGTGGCCGCCCTGG
The DNA here is from genome assembly GCA_035948155.1 of Candidatus Dormiibacterota bacterium. Taxonomy (GTDB): domain Bacteria; phylum Chloroflexota; class Dormibacteria; order Dormibacterales; family Dormibacteraceae; genus 40CM-4-65-16. The sequence goes on along the minus strand of DASZJK010000322.1, from coordinate 1,283 downwards.
ACGGAGCCGAGAGAGCGCGATGAACGAGGTCGGGATCGGCATCGTCGGCTACGGGATGATGGGAAAGGCGCACTCGTACGGCTACACGGCCGCACCGGTGATGCGCCAGCTGCCGCACCGTCCGCGTCTGCGCGTGATCAGCGGACGCGACAGCGACAAGGTGTCGCGCGCGGCGTCCGCCTACGGCATCGACGAGTGGACGACCGACTGGCGCGAGGTGATCGCGCGACCTGACGTCGACATCGTCGACATCTGCACGCCGCCCGGCACCCACGCTGAGATCGCCGAAGCGGCCGCGCGCGCGGGCAAGGCGGTTATCTGCGAGAAGCCGCTTGCCGTGACCTACACGCAGGCCGCGGCCGCCCGCGATGCCGTCGAGGCGGCGGGCGTCCTCAACGCGGTCGGTTTCAACTATCGGCGGCTGCCGGCGGTGTCGCTGATGAAGCGCATGGTCGGCGACGGAGCTGTCGGCACGATCCGCCTTGTCCGAGCGACGTGGCTCTCAGATGAGTTCGTCGACCCTGCGGTGCCGTTTGACTGGCGATTCGACCGGTCGATGGGTGGATCGACGATCGCGGACCTCGGCAGCCACCTGATCGACATGGCGACCTGGATGGCCGGACCGATCGCGGAGGTGAGCGGACAGTCGGAAACGTTCACGCGCGAACGGTCGGGAAAGCCGGTCACCGTCGACGAGGCGTCGTCAGCCCTCGCCCGCTTCGAGTCAGGCGCCATCGGCGTTTTCGAGGTGGCCCGGACGGCAGTCCGTCGGCCCTGCGATTTCACGCTCGAGATCAACGGAGAACGCGGCACGCTGGTCTTCGAATACGCGCGCCTGAACGAGCTCCGGTTCGGTGACGGCACGGACCAGGCGGAGCTGTACGGGATGCGGCGAATTCGCGCCGAGCACGAGACCCACCCGTACGCTCGCAACTGGTGGCCAATCGGCCAGGGCGTGGGTTACGGCGCGAGCTTCGTCAACCACCTGGGAGACCTGCTCGAGCGGTGGCCCGACGGCCCGTGGGAGCCCGATTTTGCGCAGGGGGCGGCGGTCCAGGCAGTGTGCGAGGCGATCGAGCGGGCGGCGGCCGAGCGCAGGTGGGTCACGCTCGGCGAGGTGACGCAGTCAAGCCGGGCGGTCCTCCACCGGGCACCTTGACGGACTCTCGGCCTTGACCTATGTTTCTGGAACGCTCCAAAAGGTCGCGCTTTTTCAGTTCGCTTCGATTTAGGGGAGGGGAAGCATGGCCACCACGACCAGTGGATCTTTAGGCGGCAAGGCC
>DASZJK010000321.1:0-4268 GCA_035948155.1 Candidatus Dormiibacterota bacterium | reverse complement strand
GCCGTCTGGGGCTGGACCTTCGTGCTCGTCAAAGATGCAGTCACACAGTACCCGACGCTGCCGTTCCTGCAGATCCGTTTCGCGCTGGCTCTCGTCGTGATGGCGCTGCTGGTGCGCCGGCTGCCGACGCGGCGCGAGCTGCGCATCGGCGCCATCGTCGGCACAGTTCTCGCCGGCGGATACCTGACCCAGACCGCGGGCCTCAACTACACGAGCCCGGGCAACGCGGGACTGATCACAGGCCTGTTCGTGGTTTTCACGCCACTGCTCAATCGCATCTTCGGTGCACCGATCCGGTGGTGGACGTGGGGCGCGACGGCCATCTCGCTCGCGGGCCTCGTGATGCTGACCGGGGGCCCGGCAGGAATGGGATTTGGCGACCTGCTGGTCCTCGCGTGCGCGGTGCTGTTCGCGCTCCACATCGTGCTGCTCGGTCGCTGGTCCCCGGGCCTTCCGGCGGCGCCCCTGGCGATGGTGCAGATGGGGACGTCGGCGCTGATCTTCAGCGCCGGCGGCACATGGCAGCTGCGGCCGCCGACCGGCTCGGTGTGGTTCGCAATCGTGATCACCGGCGTGTTCGCCTCGGCGCTTGGCTTTTACATCCAGACCTGGTCGCAGGGCTTCATCAGCGCCAATCGCACAGCGCTGATCCTCGCCACGGAACCCGCGTGGGCGCTTGCCGCGTCAGTCGTCCTGGCTGGTCAGCGCCTTGGACTGCTGCAGGCGGCCGGGGCCGCGATCGTTCTGGCCGCGATCGTGGGCCACGAACTGGCGTCCCTAAAATTTGAGGTTCACCATGAACCGTCCCCGCCGTAGCGTCTACGCACCTCAGGAGATCGAGCCGAAGTGGCAGAAGATCTGGGCCGATCGCGGGGTGATGAAGGCGCACGACGATTCGCCGAAGCCGAAGTTCTACGACCTCGTCATGTATCCGTACCCGTCTGGCGACCTCCACATGGGGCACGCGCGCAACTACGTGATGGGCGACGCGCTGGCGCGGATGAAGCGCATGCAGGGGTACGAGGTTCTGCACCCCTTCGGCTGGGACGCGTTCGGGCTGCCCGCCGAGAACGCTGCCATGAGGCATCCGGGACTGCACCCGGAGAAGTACACCCTCGACAACATCTCCGAGTCGAAGCGCGACCTGAAGATGATGGGCATGCTCTACGACTGGGACCGCGAGGTCGCCAGCTGCATGCCTGACTACTACAGGTGGACGCAGTGGCTGTTCCTGCTGATGCTGCAGCGCGGCCTGGCGTATCGGGCGAAAGCGCCGGTCAACTGGTGCCCGGTCGACAAGACCGTTCTGGCCAACGAACAGGTGATCAACGGCCGCTGCTGGCGCCACCCCGAGGTCGAGGTCGAGAAACGCGACCTGGAGCAGTGGTTCTTGAAGATCACCGATTACGCGGACCGGCTGCTCGACGACCTGGCGACGCTCGACGGGTGGCCGCAGAAAGTCCGCGTCATGCAGACGAACTGGATCGGCAGAAGCAGGGGCGCCGAGGTCGACTTCCCGATCGACGGCCTGCAGGGCGAGTCGGTCCGCATCTACACGACGCGGCCCGACACGCTGTTTGGCGCGACGTTCATGGTCCTCGCACCAGAGCATCCGCTGGTGCAGCGGATCACGACCGAGAAGCATCGCGCCCGCGTGCTCGAGTACGTCGACAAGGCGCGCAAAGAGACGGAGATCGAGCGGTTGTCGACGGAGGGTGAGAAGACCGGCGTCGCGACCGGTGGCTTCGCGACCAACCCGGTCAACGGCGAGAAGATCCCGATCTGGGTCGCGGACTACGTGCTGATGACCTACGGCACGGGCGCGATCATGGCCGTGCCCGCGCATGACGAGCGAGACTTCGAGTTCGCGCGGCGGTACGACCTGCCGATACGCGAGGTGATAGCGGCGGCGGGGCGCGCCCAGGGCCCACTGCGTGAGGCGTATGTCGGGCCGGGCGTGATGGTGAACAGCGATGGATACGACGGCCTCGACTCAGCGGTGGCCTTCGAGAAGATCTGCGACGACCTCGAGAAGCGCGGTGTGGGCAAGCGCGCGGTCAAGTACCGGTTGCGCGACTGGTTGATCTCGCGCCAGCGCTACTGGGGCGCGCCGATTCCGATCGTGTATTGCCCCACGCACGGGATCGTGCCCGTGCCGTCCGAACAGCTGCCGGTGATGCTGCCTCGCGAGTACAGGCCGCTTGCGGAGCAGCCGGACTGGTACCGCACGACGTGTCCCGTCGGCGGCGAAGAGGCGCGTCGGGAAACGGACACGATGGACACCTTCATCGACTCGTCGTGGTACTTCCTGCGCTACGCGTCGCCGCACGACAACCACGAGCCGTTCGACCCCGAGCTGGCGAATCACTGGATGGCCGTGGACCAGTACACGGGCGGCGTGGAGCACGCCATCCTGCATCTGCTCTACTCGCGGTTTTTCACGAAGGTCCTGCACGACGCGGGGATGCTCGAGGTCGAAGAGCCCTTCAAGCGACTGTTCAACCAGGGAATGGTCAAGCGCTTCGGCCAGGTGATGGCGAAGTCGGCAGGCAACGGAGTGTCGATCGCGCAGCTTTCGGCCGAGCAGGGGGCGGACGCGGGGCGGGTCTACGAGATGTTCATCGGTCCGCCGGAAGAGGACGTGGAGTGGACCGAGGCGGGTCTGAACGGCGTTGTCAAGTTCCTGCAGCGCGTGTGGCGATTGGTGCTGGAGCCGAAGTCGATCGACATCTCCGAGGGTCCTGCGGTTGCAGTGAATGACGCGGTCTTGCGCCGCAGGGTCGCACAGACGATCGGACGCATTACCGAGCACTACGACGAGCTGCGCTTCAACACCGCGGTCGCGTTTCTGATGGAGCTGGCCAACACGATGCAGGACTACCTGCAGGGCGGCGGGACGCGAGACGGCTCGTGGGATGACGCGGTGCGAACGCTGGTCAAGCTGTTGAACCCGCTGGCTCCGCACATGTGCGAAGAGATGTGGCAGCGCCTGGGCGAGCACGGCCTGCTGGCCGATGCCTCCTGGCCGGTCTTCGACCCCGCGGCGGCGACGGAGCCGAAGGTCACGCTCGTCGTCCAGGTCGCGGGCAAGGTGCGGGACAAGCTGGAGGTCGACACGGGGCTGTCGGAGGACGAGGCGTTGAAGCTGGCGCTGGCGCGGGAGAAGGTGCGGGCTGCGCTGAACGGTCGAGGTCCTTCGAAGGTGGTCTACGTGCGCGACCGGCTGATCAACCTGGTTCCTTAACAACCGGGGTTGACATCCCCTCGCCGAACCTGAACCCTGTCCCACCTCGCCGCAGGATCCCCCAGGGTGGGTGGGGGTCAGTGGCTGGAAAAGGTCGCGCCCGTGCCCGCGTCCTTATTGCTGGGGTATGGGCACGCGGATCCCTGAATCGAGGATGTAGCTCGCTACCACGCTGGACCCGGGGGCGACCGCGAGAGTCAGCGGTCCGCTGATCACCCTCATGTACGTTTTCAACTTGACCTGGTAGGTGCCAGGAGCGAGAGAGACCAGATAGGCGCCGCCTGAATCAGTGACCGCGCTGGCTGCGATCGCACCGTCCTTGACGTAGTCGAGCTCGAGTTTGGGCAGTGGCCGGCCCGCGCAGGTCATACCCGCCTGTTCGACCGGAGCGCACGGAACGGCCAGCACTCGCCCACTGACGGTGCCGCCCTCGGGCGTAGGAGACGGAGATGGGTTTCCACCAGGAAACTGGTACGCGCCGCAAGACGTGGCGGCCAGCAGAAACACGACGAGGACCAGCACTCGCATCACTCACACCGAACGCCGGACGGCCATCGCGGGTCACGCGCCGCATGGGGAATGACGTGGAGAGCCAGCGCTACTGTTGATACCGCTCCCGGGTGGCCAAGCGGTAAGGCAGAGGACTTTGGATCCTCGACCGAAGGTTCGAATCCTTCCCCGGGAACCAGCCTCTTAACAACCTGGGTTTGCACCGCGTCGGGCGAGCCCTAGCCTCGACCGATGCGCATTCCCTTCCGCATTCCTGTCCGCGTCGTTCCTGGTTGGAAAAGACCGCTGCTCATCGTCGCGCCCCTGACGCTGGCGGTCGGCGGGGTCGGCGCCGCCTACGCGTACAGCACCACGCACGCCGCGAGCCCGCCTCCGCCCCCAATCAACAACCCGGTGCTCGACATGCCCGCCCAACCAGGCCTGTTGGTCGACGTGTCCGGCGCGGTCGTAAACCCGGGCCTCTACCGACTGCCGCGGGGCGATCGCGTATTCGACGCCATCGCCGCGGCCGGCG
>DASZJK010000320.1:0-1635 GCA_035948155.1 Candidatus Dormiibacterota bacterium | reverse complement strand
CGCTCGTCACCGGGAGCGGTCTCAGACCTGACTGGGCGGCCCAGTCGTACAGCGTGTGGCGGTGGCAGAGCTCGGTGATCTCCGTCGCGCTGAGCGCCTTGACGGACTCCATAACCACGCTCGAATCGTACTCGCGCTCCTGGTGACGCAGGTCTTTGACAACCCCTCCGGCCGGTGTTATTACGTGCACGGACGATCGGGCTTTTTCAGGGAGGGGATGCATGTATCCAGCCGCCTTCGACTATCGCGCTCCCACGACCCTCGAGGAGGCGTTGGCCCTCCTCGCGCAGCATGGCGAATCGGCCAAGGTCATGGCCGGCGGCCAGAGCCTGATACCCCTGCTCAAGCTGCGCTTCTCCCGGCCGGAGCTGGTCGTCGACATCGGCCGGATCGGCGGCCTCGGTTCCATCAAGCGCGATGACGGTCACGTCGTCATCGGCGCGCTCGCCCGACACGCCGACATTGAGCGAAGCAAGGAGCTGGCGGCTTCGGCGCCGCTCCTTCCGGAGGCGGCGCACTGGATCGCCGACCCGCTGGTCCGCAACCGCGGGACGCTTGTCGGCTCGGTGTGCCACGCCGACCCTGCCGGCGACTGGGGCTCCGTCGTCCTGGCGATGAAGGCCGATGTGGTCGCCCGCTCCGGCTCGGGCGAGCGAGTGATTCGCGCCTCCGACTTCCTGAAGGGCCCATTCGAGACGGCGCTCAAGCCCGACGAGGTCGTGACCGAAGTTCGCATCCCGGTCGGCAAGGGCCGCGGCGGAGGCGCCTACCTCAAGCTCGAGCGCAAGGTCGGCGACTTCGCGACCGCCGCGGTGGCGGTCCACCTCCACCTCCAGGGCGAAAGGATCGAGATCGCGGGCATCGGGCTGACCGCTGTCGGACCAAAGAACATCCAGGCGGTCGAGGCGGAGAAGTTCCTGCACGGCAAGCAGGCGACGGACGAGGTCTTCGCCGAGGCGGGCCGGCTCGCGGCCGCCGCAGCCGAGCCCAACGACGACATTCGCGGCAGCGCCGCATACAAGAAGGACGTGGTCCGCGTCTTCGTGCAGCGTGGCCTCAAGACGGCGGTGCAGCGCGCGAAGGAGGCGGGGGCATGAAGGTCACGATGAAGGTCAACGGCGCGGAGCGCGGCGGGGATGTCGAGCCTCGAGTCCTGCTCGTCGACTTCCTGCGCTCCAACCTCCGACTCACGGGCACGCACATCGGCTGCGACACCTCGAGCTGCGGCGCGTGCACGGTGCTGATCGACGGTGAGCCGGTCAAGTCGTGCACGCAGCTGGCGGTGCAGGCGGACGGGCGCAGCATCACGACGGTGGAAGGACTGGCCACCGCTGCCGGCCTCTCGCCGATGCAGGTCGGCTTTCACCAGGAGCACGGTCTGCAGTGCGGCTTCTGCACGCCGGGCATGATGCTGGTCGGCACCGCGCTGCTCGAGCACAACCCGAACCCCACCGAGGACGAGATCCGCTGGGCGATCAGCGGCAACATCTGCCGCTGCACCGGCTACATGAACATCGTCAAGGCGATCAAGCACGCGGCGATGGCGCGGGAGCAGTCCGAGGTCGCGCAGCGCGAGAAAGCCGGCGCCGCTTCTGGAGGCAAATAGATGGCGACCGAGGTCCACATGCACGGCCG
>DASZJK010000319.1:0-5182 GCA_035948155.1 Candidatus Dormiibacterota bacterium | reverse complement strand
AAGATCACGGACGCGCGCGCCCAGGTGCGGATCACCTTCTTGTCCTTGGTGGCGTTCATCCGGTCGATCTTCTCCTTCAGAGGAGGGCTGATGAACGGCCCTTTCTTCGTCGATCTGCTCACTGGTTACTTACGTCCTTTCTTTTCTCTGCGGCGGATGATCAGCTTGTCCGAGGCCTTCTTCGGCTTGCGCGTGCGGTAGCCGAGGGCAGGCTTGCCCCATGGGGTCTTCGGGTTCCCACCCGGTCCGGTCTTGCCCTCGCCGCCACCGTGAGGGTGGTCGACAGGGTTCATCGTCGAGCCTCGGACCGTGGGCCGGATTCCGAGCCAGCGGCTGCGGCCCGCTTTGCCGCCCGACTGGTTCTCATGCTCGATATTACCGACCTGGCCGACTGTGGCCTGGCAACGAACGTGAATCCGTCGCAGCTCCCCGGAGGGCATCCGGATCACCGCGTAGTCGCCTTCCTTCGCGAGCAGCTGTGCCGACGTTCCGGCGGAGCGCGCGAGCTGGCCACCTCGACCGAGCGTCAGCTCGATGTTGTGCACTGTCGAGCCGACCGGGATGCGCGCGAGCGGGAGGGCGTTGCCGATTCGCACCGGAGCTTCCTCCCCACTTTCGATGGGATCGCCAACCTTCAAGCCCAGCGGCGAGAGGATATAGCGCTTCTCGCCATCCTTGTAGTGGATGAGCGCGATGCGCGCGCTGCGGTTGGGGTCGTACTCGATGGTCGCAACCTTGCCTTCGATGCCGAACTTGTCGCGCTTGAAGTCGATCTTCCGGTAGAGCTTCCGGTAGCCGCCACCCTGGTGTCGCGTGGTGATGCGGCCCTGGTTGTTGCGGCCGGCGTGCGTAGGCAGCGACTCGACGAGCGTCTTCTCCGGCTCCTGGGCCGTGATCTCGTCGAACCCGGAGATGGTCATGAACCGGCGTCCGGGACTGGTGGGCTTGAACTTTCTCAGCGGCATTTTTTCTTCAGACGCTCCCGAACAACCCTTCGATCTTCTGACCCTCGCCAAGGGTGACGATGGCCTTCTTCCAGGGCGCCGTGTGACCGACCGCGCCGATGCGGCGCAGGCTGCGCCGCCGCTTGCCGCGCATGCTCACGGTGTTCACGTCCCTGACGCGGATGCCCTGGGCGATGTACTGCTCCTCGAGGGCCTTCTTGATGTCGGTCTTGGTAGCCGACGTCGCGACCTTGAACGTGTATCGCCCCTGCGTGTAGAGCTGATACGTGCGCTCGGTTATAACCGGGCCGATCACCACCTCGGAGGCTGCGCGGGTGGTCATTGCGCCTCTCCTTCGTGGTCGTGTTCGCCATGGTTGTCGCCGCCGGCTTTCGGACGCTGCGGCTTGCTGAAGTTCTCCTCGATCAGCTCGATCGAATCCTTCGCCAGCAGGAGGTAGGTGTGGGTGAAGATGTCGCGAATGTTGAGGTTGCGGGCGAGGACGATCTTGATTCCGTTCAGGTTCTCGAACGATCGGCTCACGACGAAGTTCGGAGCCGGCAGGACGACCAGCGTTGTGTTGTCGAAACCAATCGCGTCCATGAGACCGACCGCCGCGCTCGTTTTGGGCTCCTCGATGGCGAAGCCGTCGATGACGCGGACTTTGCCTTCGATCGCCTTCTGGCTGAGAGCCGAGCGGAGAGCGAGACGGCGCATCTGCTTCGGCATGCGCTGTGCGTAGCTGCGGGGATGAGGTCCGAACACCACTGCGCCGCCCTTCATGGACGGTTCGCGGATCGAGCCGTGCCTTGCGCGTCCGGTGCCCTTCTGCCGGTATGGCTTGGCGCCGCCGCCCGAGACCGTCTCCCGCGTCTTGGTCGATGCGGTGCCCTGGCGCGCATTGTTGGCCTGGCGCACGAACGCCTGGTGCATCACCGGCGTATTCACCTTCTCGGCGAAGATCAGCTTCGGCAACCTGATCTCGCCCTGGCGCTCGCCGGCCGAGTCGAACAGCGGGGCGTCCAGCGGGTCGACGTCCTTGGGCTTGGCTGTGGCCTTGGATCTCGCCTTGGGCTTGGCCTTCGTCGCCGTCGTGGCCTCAGCCTCGGTTTCGACCTCGGTCGAGTCCATCACCTCGTCTGTCATCAGACCTTTCTCCCGGTCGGTTTGCCGGAGGGTCCCTTGACCTTCACCGGCTTGGTCGACTGGCGCACGAGAACGAGCGCGCCCTTCGCGCCGGGCACGCCGCCCCGGACGAGGAGCAGGTTGCGTTCCAGGTCGACGCGTACGACTTTGTACCCGCGAGAGGTTGTGCGCACATTGCCCATCTGACCGGACATGCGCACGCCCTTGAAAACGCGGGCTGCGTCGGTGGCGCCGATGGCGCCCGGTTGGCGGACGTTCATCGAGCCATGCGACTCGGGTCCGCGGCTGAACTTGTGTCTCTTGATAAGGCCCTGGAAGCCCTTGCCCTTCGACGTCGAGGTGACGTCGACCAACTCGCCCGGCGCGAAGATATCCGCCTTCAGCTCCTGGCCCGCCTCGAGTCCCTCGTAACCACGGATCTCGACGACATGGCGGTGCGGCTCAACGTTCGCCTTCTTGAACACACCCTGGAGCGGCTTGGTGAGCTTTTTTCCGTCGGTCGCCTCGAACACGATCCGAGCGGCGCCATAGCCGTCCTTCTCGGTGGTGCGCAGGCCGAGGACGCGGCAGGGGCCGGCTTCGAGAACGGTCACCGCGGACGTGGTGCCATCCTCGTTGAAGAGCTGCGTCATTCCGAGCTTCCTGGCGAGCAGCCCTTTCATTAACTCTTGATCTCGATGCTGACGCCGGCCGGAAGGCTGAGGCGCTGAAGGGCGTCGACGACGCGAGGGTTGAAGTCGAGGATGTCGACCACGCGCTTGTGCGTGCGCATCTCGAACTGCTCGCGCGAGTCCTTGTCGATGAAGGGCGAACGGATGACTGTGAGCTTTGAGATCTCTGTCGGAAGTGGGATCGGGCCCGCGGTGCGCGCGTTGGCACGGCGTGCGGTGTCGATGATCTTGTCCGCCGCCTGATCCAGCACACGATGGTCGTATGCCTTGAGCCGGATACGAATCTTTTGCGCCACCTGCTAGCCCTTTCCCTCTTCCTAACCTATGTGCTTACTTGAGGACCTCGGTCGCCACTCCGGCGCCGACGGTCTTGCCACCTTCGCGGATGGCGAACCTCAGCCCTGGCTCGATCGCGATGGGCTCACCAAGGGTGATCTCCATCTCGACGTTGTCGGAGGGCATGACCATCTCGACGCCCTCGGGGAGCTTGACCTCGCCCGTGACGTCGGTCGTGCGCATGTAGAACTGCGGGCGGTAGCCCGTCAGGAACGGCGTGTGGCGTCCACCCTCTTCCTTCGAGAGGACGTACACCTGCGCCTTGAACTGGGTGTGCGGCTTGATGGAGCCCGGCTTGGCGAGCACCTGGCCGCGTACGACATCCTCACGCTTGATGCCGCGCAGCAGTGCGCCGACGTTGTCGCCGGCCTGGGTCTCGTCCATGTCCTTGTGGAACATCTCGATGGCGGTGACGACGGTCTTGGTGCTGTTCGGGTGGATGCCGATGATCTCGACTTCCTCGTTCCGCTTCAGCCGGCCGCGCTCGACCCTTCCGGTCGTCACGGTGCCGCGACCTTCGATCGTGAACACGTCCTCGATCGGCATCAGGAACGGCTTGTCCACCGGCCGCTCGGGCTCGGGGATGTAGGTGTCGACCGCGTCCATCAGCTCGAGGATCTTCGGGGTCCACTCGGGGTCGCCCTCGAGCGCCTTGAGCGCCGAGATGCGAACGATGGGGATGTCGTCGCCGGGGTAGTCGTACTTGCTGAGGAGCTCGCGCAGGTCCAGCTCGACCAGCTCGATGAACTCCTTGTCGTCGACCATGTCGCACTTGTTCAGCGCGACGACGAGGGACGGCACGTTGACCTGCCGCGCCAGGATGATGTGCTCCCGGGTCTGCGGCATGGCGCCGTCGTTGGCGGCCACGACGAGGATCGCGCCGTCCATCTGGGCGGCGCCGGTGATCATGTTCTTGATGTAGTCCTGGTGCCCCGGGCAGTCCACATGCGCGTAGTGGCGCTTCTCGGTCTCGTACTCCACATGCGTGATCGAGATCGTGATGCCGCGGGCCTTCTCTTCAGGTGCTTTGTCGATCCGGTCGAATGGCGTGTACTCTGCCAATCCCTTCTCCGACAGCACCTTCGTGATCGCAGCCGTCAGCGTCGTCTTGCCGTGGTCGATGTGACCGATGGTCCCGACGTTGAGGTGCGGCTTGGTCCGCACGAACTTCTTCTTCGCCACTGTTTCCTCCTAACTAACTCCTAACTAAGATCGCGACGTGGTGCGGCGGCTCACTGCCTCCGCGAGATTTCCAGGCATTTCCGCGTAGTGACTGAATTCCATCGAATAGGTCGCACGACCAGAGGTCATAGACCGAAGTTCGGTAGCGTACCCGAACATCTCCGCCAGCGGCACGTTGGCGCGGACGTTCTGCGACGTGCCACGGCCTTCCATGCCAAGGATGTGTCCCCTACGCGAGGCGAGGTCGCCCATGACGTCGCCGAGATATTCCTCGGGCATGACGACATCGACCTTCATGACCGGCTCGAGCAGGTAAGGGTCGGCCCTCCGCATGGCGTCCTTGACCGCCATCGAACCGGCGATGTGGAACGCAAGCTCGTTCGAGTCGACTGCGTGGAACGAGCCGTCAACCAGCGTGACCACGATGTCGACCACCGGGTAGCCGGCGACTACGCCCGTCTGGATTGCTTCCCTGACGCCCTTCTCGACAGCGGGTATGAACTCGCGCGGGATGCGTCCCTGTGTGATCTTGTCCTCGAACACGAAGCCAACGCCGCGGTCGCCCGGACGCACGTCCACTTCGGCATGGCCGAACTGGCCCTTGCCGCCGGATTGGCGAATGAACCGGCCGACACCATGGGCGGGCTTCTTGATCGCTTCCTTGTAAGCGACCTGCGGCTTGCCCTGGTTGGCATCGACCCTGAACTCGCGCAGCAGGCGGTCGACGATGATCTCGAGGTGCAGCTCACCCATGCCCGAGATGATCGTCTGGCCGGTCTCGTCGTCCGTGTGGACCTTGAACGTGGGGTCCTCTTCGGACAGCCGCTGCAGCGCCAGCCCGAGCTTCTCCTGGTCGACCTTGGTCTTGGGCTCGATGGCGACCGAGATGACAGGCTCAGGGAA
>DASZJK010000318.1:0-5306 GCA_035948155.1 Candidatus Dormiibacterota bacterium | reverse complement strand
CCGGAGCGAGTCCGGGCCGGCCCAGCCGGCGAATCACCTCGCCGACCTCGCGCAGCCGCATCTTCCGCTGGTAAGAGACCGCCGCGTTGATAGCGATCCGGTGCACCCACGCCTCTGCGGGGGCGATGGGCTGCCACGTCGCCCACTTCTTGTATGCGCGCTCGAACGCGTCCTGCACGCAGTCCTCGGCGGCGGCTCGATCGCCGAGCATGGCCGTCAGGGTTCCGAGGGTCTTTCCGTACGACGCCTGGTAGAGGCGCTCAAAATCGGCTTCGTTGCCGGCCTGGTACGTCTTGACTGCTTCCTGCGATTGATGGGCGCTCGCAGATGTGATCGGCTCCGCCATATGGTGTGCTTCACCCCCCTCTGAGTTCAGGTGAGTTCAAATCACCTCGCCCCTACTCTCGCCCAAGAAGCGGCCTCAGGTCACCGTACGTATGGGCGGATTTTGCCTAACGCACTTGCAGTAGCAGGTGTCGCGGCGCCCCGCGGCGTTTTCAAGAAGGATGAATCCAGGGGCTGAGTCGAGCGGTGGCTACGCCGTGGACCTTTTGGCCACGCTCGCAAGCGGACTGGGAGTCGACTCACGAGAGACCGGGCGCAAGGCGCTCGAGGTCGTGCGTTCGCGCTTGCCTGAGCTCATCGTTGTCTCAGAGCGGACGGGTGAAGATCTCGTCGGCACGTCCGCCGGCTTCATCGAGATTCTGCTCGCCGCGCTCAGCTCCGACATCGACGAAGCATGGGCGGATTTCGAGCAGCGCGCGCGTGACTACGGACGGATGAGCGCCGCGCAGGGTCTGCCGCTCGAATCGCTGATCGACGCGCTCGCGGTTTACAGACGCGCGACCATCGAACTGCTTTCGCGGCCGATTCAGGGCAAGCCGCACTACGACGAGATCATCGCAATTGCGCATGGACGGCTCGAGGACGTGACCGAACGACTGACGACAGCGACCGCGGGCGGCTACCTCGACCACATCGACGAGGAGCACCGTCAGCGAGAGAGCGAGATCTACGGCGTCGCGGCCATCGTGACCGCGATGGGCCGCTCGCTCGACCTTGGCGAGACCGCCGAGGTCGCGCTGGTCGAAGCCCTCGCGGCGCTGCGTCTCAGCACCGGCGCGCTGTGGCTGCGCGAGCGATCGGTGAACAAGCTCGTCCACACCGTCGGGCTCGATTCGGACCAGGTCGACGACTTCGCACATCAGGTCGGCCCGCAAGTGAAGGCTTCCGCATCGGCGGTCGGCCGCTCCGAGTCGGTGGTCGACCGCATCTCGGGTCGGGAATGGAATGCGCTCCGGGCCCAACTTCGTGGGCGGGGCCGGACTGTTGGCGTCATGAGCGTTGGGACTATCGTCGACCGTGTTTTCAACGCGTCAGACATGTTGTTCATGGCGGCCGTCGGCGACCAGGTGGCGATCGCGATCGACCGCGCGCGCCAATTCGCGAGCGAGGCGCGCACCGACCACCTCACCGGCCTCGGCAACCGCCGCGAGTTCGAGCGTGTCATGGAGCGCGAGGTCGCGCTGGCGGATCGCCATGATCGCCGGCTCTCGCTGTTGATGATCGACCTTGACAACCTCAAGCGCATCAACGACAGGCTCGGGCACAGCGCCGGCGACGGGGCGCTGAAGCTGGTCGCGAAGCAGATGCTGCGCGTGGTACGCGCATCAGACGTGTGTGCGCGTCTCGGTGGCGATGAGTTCGGCGTGGCGATGCCCGAGACGGACCTCGACCGCGCGCGCGAGGTCGCCATCCGCCTGCGCGGTGCAGTTGATCACGCCGCGTTGAGCATGCGCGCGCCCGACCACGTCGAGGTCAGCGTGGGTGTCGCGGCATGGAGGCAGGGCCAGGACTGGCAGGCCGTGTACGAGGCTGCGGATGCGGACCTGTACGAGGACAAACGCCGGCGCAAGACGGTCAGGCGATGGCAGCACGAAGACCAGCAGCCGGCGCAGATTCGGCTCCTGGGTCGGTCCGGGCGGCGAGGGGTCTCGGGAGCCTAGTTGAGAGTGCGCCTTGCGGGCGCCCGGCGCTACTCGACCAGCGCGAGCTCGCGCGCCTTAACGATCGCCTCGAGCTTGGAGTGCACGCCGAGCTTGCCGCCGAGGCTGCGGATGTGGGTGCGCACCGTCGTGTAGCTGATCCCCAGCTTGGCTGCGATTTCCCGGCTGGACGTCCCCTCGGCCATCATCCGCAGCACCTCTTTCTCGCGCGGCGTCAACCGCTCGAGCTGCGCCTCGACCTCGCGCCGGCTGTTCAGGAGCTGCGCGATCGTGCGGGGGGTGAAAAGCGACCCACCCTGCGCGACGGTGCGAATGGCCTCGACAACGTCCTGCGCCGCGCGTGACTTGTGAATGAAAGCGCTGGCCCCCGCCTCGAGCGCGGCAAAGCGCGCGGCGTCGCTGTCTTCGCGAGTGAGAAAGATCAGCTTGGCTTCCGGGCGCATCTGGCGGATACCGCTTGCGGCGTCGGCGCCGGTACCGTCGGTCAGGCGATAGTCGATCAGCACCAGGTCGGGCTTCAGCTCGGCGGCGCGCGCGATCGACTCGGCAACCGAGCCGCTGTGGCCGATGACCTTCATGTCGTCCTGGTCGTTGATCAGCGCGGCCAGACCCTCGGCCACGACCTGGTGATCCTCGACGATCATCACGCGCGTCTGGGCGGTCACTCGTGCACTTTCGATTCTGACAGCGGCATCCAGAACTCGATCGTCGTACCAAGCCCAGGTTCGCTCAGCGTCTTGTTCCAGCCGCCCGCGAGCAGCGCGCGCTCGTTCAGCGCCAGCAGGCCGAGGTGCCCGGGCAGATGGTCGCGCTCGGCCACGACGAAGCCGCGCCCGTTGTCCCGCACCATTCCGTGGACGCCGTCGTCCTCGACCCTCAGGGAGACGAAGACCTCCGTGGCTGCCGCGTGCTTCTCGACGTTCGTCATCGCCTCTGTCACCTGGCGGTAAAGCATCGAGCGAAGCTCGAAGGGGAGGTTGTCCGGCAGGTCGACCTCGAGCTCCAGCTCGGCTCCCGTCATCGCCTTGAGCATCCGGACGCGGTCGCGGATCGTCTCGACGAGCCCGCTGGACATCTCGAGCGCCGGCGGGCGGACCTCGAAGAGGAGCCTACGCAGAGCATCCTCGGTCTGCGTCAGCATGACCTGCGCCTCGGCGAGCAGTGCCGCCATGTCGCCATTCGGCTCGCGCAGGCGCTGAAGGTGCAGCTCCGCCGCGGTCAGCTTCTGCAGCGCGTCGTCGTGGAGGTCCCCGGCAAAGCGCTTGCGCGCCTTCTCGACAGCGGTCGAGACGTTCTTGAGCAGCATCTGGCGGGCGGCGTCGACCTTCTCGAGGCGCTCGATGGTCTTCTTGAGGTCGGCGTCCGTGGTCTTGACCTGCCACACGAGACCCGCGGCGAGCGCCGCCTTCTGCAGCACCCAGGTGTCTTCCCGAGAGAAGCCCTCGGCGCGTCGCGACTCATAGGCCGCGACGAGGCCGAGGCGTTGATCGCCCGCGCGCCATGGCACGGCGATCGCGTTGTCGACTTGCAAAGCGTCGAGAACGAAGAGGAAGTCTTCGGACTCGTCATTGCGCGAGGCCCGAAACATCAGGTCCTGAAAGACGACTCGGCTGGCCAGGTCGTCGCGGTCGGCAGCGCATGGGGCTGGACGTATCCCGGCGAGGAACTCATCGTCGACGCCATACGCTCCGGGGATAGGCACCAGCATTCCTTCGTCATTGCGCTGCCAGAACAGGACCTTCCGTGCCGCAACCAACTCGGCGATGCTGTGAGTCAGACGCTGGTAGAAATCAGTCAGGCCGTGGTTGGTGCGCGCGTGGCGTGAGACCGCGAGCAGGGCTTCGACGGCAGCCTCGTGCGCGTGTTCAACGCGCTCCGCGCTGCGGACCCTTTCGTCGTCGATGAGCCGCTGTCGCTCGCTGCGGTCGAGGTCGGCGCGCAGGTTGATCAGCGTGTCGACCATCTCCTGACGGCGCTCGATGAGGCGGGCGATGGCGAGCGCGCCTGCCACCTGGTGCGCGAGGAGATTGAACGTCTGCAGCTGGACGGCGGTGTAGCCGGCCGGGTTCGCGATGCCGATCATTCCGACGGACTCGCCACCGGCTTCGAGCGGGCGGGCGGACGTTGCGCGAAAGGCCTGCGAGGCCTGCGAATCGCTTGAACCCATCCACGCTGCGGCGGCGATCCGACCGCTTGACGCTACGGCCCCGAGGACACCCTCGATTTCCGCGTCCGCCACATGATCGATCGGGGTGCTGGCTTTCGAAAAGATCCTCTTGCTTTCGCCCGTTTCATCGGCCACAGCGAGAAAAGCTGCGCTCGAGCTGGTCAGCTCGAGGGTCAGCCTAAGAGCCGCATCCGCGACTTCGGGTACGGTTTTGAAACGGCCGAGCTCTTCGGCGACACCCTGGATAGCGTCCAGGGGATCGACGTGGCCGGCCTCGGTTCCGACGGTCTCCAAAATCGCTCCCTCTCTGCCCTCCCGCCTTACAGAATTTTACTTCTGTCGTTCCAGGGCACCACAACCATCTTCAGGTGGCACTCGCAAGTACTGGGTCGAGAGTTTTCGGTTCGGCGGTACTCGGCGACCGGCTTGCGTTTTCTTTTCGCGATGGTTGCTCGACGAGCATTTGGAATGGTCAACGACTCGGCGAGCAAACTCATCGTAAGGCCGATGGCGGTCACGGCAGCCAGGGTTCTTGGGCCGGGGCCGACCCGGCTGAAGCTCGTCAAGCTCGCCCACGGCCTCGGGAACGGTGAGACCGCGATCGAGCTGTCGCGGGGTGGCCATGACGACGCGACCCTTCCCAGCCCACCAGGCAGGCGGCCTAGCCCGATAGTCGGGGACGGCGGGTAGTCCCGTTGTGGGAGGCGTTTCTGGTACAGATGAACGACTTCGACAGGTTCCTGGACCTGCAGCTTCGGCGCATGCTCGACCCCGTCGTCGCCACCCCGGCGCCTCCCCGGAGGAGCCCGCGGCATAGGGCGCCGCAGCCGATCCTGACCGTCGAGGCCCCTCGGAGGCGCCCACCCTCTTCGAGTCTGTGGCGGTGACCGTTCCCGTCGCCCCCGTGCAGCTCTAACCAAGAACCCCTTCCTTCCTCTCGCGAGGCCGGGTCACAAGATCCGGCCTCTCTTCATGCAACCAGCGGGCCCGACTGTGTGTTTCCACCACGATGAGCCAGGTGGATTCCGCCGTCCCTGCGGCCGTGCGTTCGCGGACGGACGTTGCCGCGCTCGTGGCCGGCCTGTTCACCGTGACCCTGTGGGGCTCGGCGTTCGTTGGCATCCGGGCCGCCG
>DASZJK010000317.1:0-2381 GCA_035948155.1 Candidatus Dormiibacterota bacterium | reverse complement strand
GCTACGCCGACCTGCCCAGGTACGCCTCGATCACGTGGGCGTCCTTGCGGACTTCCTCGGGCGGCCCCTCCGCGATCTTCTCGCCATGGTCGAGGACCACGATGCGCTCGGAGATCCCCATGACGACTTTCATGTCGTGCTCGATCAGGAACACTGTGATCCCGCGATCGAGGATCTTGTGTACGAGCGCCATCAGCTCGACCTTCTCTTGCGGCGTGAACCCCGCGGCGGGCTCGTCGAGCAAGAGCAGCTTTGGATCTGTAGCCAGGGCGCGGGCAATCTCGAGCCGGCGCTGCTGCCCGTATGGAAGATTGCGTGCGTACTGGTGGGCCTGGCGCTGGATGCCGACGAAGCGTAGAAGCTCCATCGCCTCCTCGGTCACCCGGTCTTCCTCGCGTCGCTCGCGACGAGTCTTGAACAACGAGTCCCACAGCTTGGCGCGCATCCGCACGTGCCTGCCGACGCGCACGTTGTCGAGGCAGGTCATGTAGTCGAAAAGGCGGATGTTCTGGAAGGTCCGGGCTATCCCGTACCGCGCCACCTGGTGCGGCTTCGATCCGGTGATGTCGCGCCCGTCGAAGACGATCCTTCCCGCCGTCGGCTGGAACAGGCCCGTGACGTTGTTGAAAAGCGTCGTCTTGCCGGCGCCATTCGGGCCGATCAGGGCGAACACCTCGCCTCGTTTGATGTGGAGACTCACGTTGTCGACCGCGACGAGGCCGCCAAATCGCTTGGTCAGGTTGGTGATCTCGAGGATGTTGCCGTCGCTGCTCACACGCGCGATCCCTCTTCGACGGCAGAGCCCTCTTCCTGCACGGCCGCATGCTTGAGCTCCTGCGCGCGCACCCGGCTCGGAAAAAGACCCTGTGGGCGCAAAAGCATGATGCCGACGAGGATCAGCCCGTAGATCAGGAACGAGAGGCGCTGGGTTTCGTTGGCCAGGCCGGGCCAGTCGCCGTTCTGCGTGTTGAGCCAACTGAGGCCGAGCGAGTTCGTCAGCGACTCAACCGTGCTCGGTAGAGCGGGCAGGATCGAGTAGAGCGTGAAGTAGATGATGAGGGCTCCTACGATTACGCCGGTGATGTTGCCTATCCCGCCAAGCACCACCATTACGAGCACCGTGATCGAGACCACGAACAGGAAGTCGTCCGGGCTCACCAGGTCGAAGCTCGCGCCGTAATAGGCACCGGCGAAGCCGCTGAACGATGCACCTATTGCGAACGCGAGCAGCTTGGTCGTGACGGTGTTGATGCCCATCGCGGCCGCCGCGACCTCGTCCTCGCGGATCGCCATCCACGCCCTTCCCAGGCGTGACCGGTACAGGTTGTTGACCAGGATGACCGCGCCGATGATCAGAACCACGATCAGGACATAGAAGGCGATCGGGTCGAAGGCAAAGCTGAAGCACGGTATGAACTGCGACTGCGCGAACGGATTACGGCAGGTCGAGTTCTGGATGACCGAGACGCTGTTGGCGCCGGCCCAGGGCCCGGTGACCCACGCTGGAATCCAAGGCTGGTCGATGTTACCGATGGCGTTGATCCCACCGGTCCACTGAGGCAGGTTGTAGGAAACCTGCGGGACGATCTCGCCGAAACCCAGCGTGACGATCGCCAGGTAGTCGCCCCGCAGCCTGAGTGTCGGAAACCCGAGCAGCGCGCCGAAGCCGGCCGCGACGAACATTCCCAGCACCAACATGATCCAGAACGGCATGTGGAAGTTCACATGGAGTGGCGACGAGCCGAGCTGTGCAGATGCGAACAGCGCATACGTATAGGCGCCGATCGCAAAGAACGCCGCATAGCCGAGGTCGAGCAAGCCGGCGAAGCCGACCACCACGTTGAGTCCGATCGCGAGCAGCACCCAGGTGCCGGCGTGGGCCGCCTGCGCTATGTAGGCGGTGCTGCCACCGCTGGCGTACAGGCTCACCATGGGGAAGATCAGCGCGCCTAAAAGGAGGATCCCGTAGATCGCCTGGTCGCGGTCGCGCAGTCGCTCGCGCAGATGCAGGCGGCCCATCAGCGAGCGGCGAGGGGACGCAGCCTGCTCGGTCATTTCTCCGGCACTCGCATGCCCAGAAGTCCCGTCGGCCGAAACACCAGCACGCCGATCAGGATCCCGAAGATCACGACCTCGGTCCACTTAGACCCGATGTACGAGTCACTGTAAGCACTGATCAATCCGATGATGAGGCCACCCAGGGCGGCGCCCGGGATGTTGCCAATGCCGCCGAAGACCGCGGACGTGAACGCGATCAAACCCGTCCGAAAACCGGTCTGGTAGTACATGTTGTTGAAGTAGAGCCCCCAGATCATCCCGCCTGCGCCCGCGAGGAGCGCGCCGATGAAGAAGGTTGCAGCGATGGTGCGGTTGATGTCGAT
>DASZJK010000316.1:0-6633 GCA_035948155.1 Candidatus Dormiibacterota bacterium | reverse complement strand
GTCGTCCGGATCACCCGGTCGTGTGGGCACGGTCGCGGCCCAGGGGGCAGCCGGCTTGCTGCCCTCGCCGTTTGACGGCGTCTCGGGCTTGGACCAGTCCGGGTCGCCCTTCTTTCGAGCGGGACCGGCGGGATTCGTCTGGGCCCAGATCGGCGTCGTCTCCTTGGTCGGCACGGCGGGGACTGGTTCGTCGCTGGAAAGTTGGGGCGTGCTTTCAGGCGGCGTCGAGTCGCTTGAGACGGGGGGATCAGTCTCCAAATCGACCGCTCAGTCTAGCTATGCGAATACGTTTTTGAGTGCGTCTTCCGGAAGCGGGTCAGGCTGCTGCTCAGCCCAGTCGGCGGCGTCCGACGCCTCGCGATCGGAGGCGGCCTGCACCTCGGCCGCTGCCTCGGCGGTGATCCAGCGGCGCTGGATGAGCCAGTCAGTGAAGCGCGTGATGGGGTCGTGGCGCGCGGCCTCCTCCATCTCTTCGGCGGACCGGTACTTGGCCTGGTTGTCCTCTGACGTGTGCGAGTTGATGCGCCAGATCTTGGCGTCGATCAGGGTCGGTCCCTCACCGCTTCGGGCCCTCGCCACCGCCTCCTTGACGGCTCCGTAGGACGCCGGGACGTCCGTGCCGTCGACGGTCACGCCAGGGATCCCGTAGCCGGCGGCGCGGTCGGCGATGTTCGGATTGGCCGTCTGCAGGCGGATCGGCACGGAGATTGCGTAGCTGTTGTTCTCGCAGACGAAGACGACCGGCAGCCGATGCACCGCGGCAAAGTTCACGCCCTCGTGAAACTCGCCCTGGCTCGTCGCGCCATCGCCGAAGGTGCACAGGACGACGACGTCTTGTTTTTGCAGCTTGGCCGCGTACGCAATGCCCGCCGCCTTGGGGACCCAGCTCGCAACGACCTGCGAGACGGGCGCGATCTTTAGCTTGTGGTAGCTGTAGCAGCCGCCGGGGATGTTCCGGCCGGCGGACAACGGATCGCCCGCCTTGGCGAACACCGCGAGCATCCACTCCCTCATCGTCAGTCCGCGCACGATCGCGTTGGCGA
The DNA here is from genome assembly GCA_035948155.1 of Candidatus Dormiibacterota bacterium. Lineage (GTDB taxonomy): Bacteria > Chloroflexota > Dormibacteria > Dormibacterales > Dormibacteraceae > 40CM-4-65-16. The sequence goes on along the minus strand of DASZJK010000316.1, from coordinate 5,590 downwards.
GGCCGCGATAGTGGGGCACCAGCCAGTCGTCAGGACCGATCGCGGCGGTCGACGCGACCTGGATTCCCTCGTGCCCCCGGCTCGAACCGACGAACGGCGCGCGACCTTGCTTGACCAGGATGTGCATGCGGTCGTCGAGGGCCTTGGCCATGCACATCCACCGATGCAGCTGCAGGTATTCCTGCTTGTTCGCCGTCTCCGGTCGGGTCGTCGTTGCCATCTACGCCGTCAGCGCCTTGGCGATGTCGACGACCTCCTCCGCGGTCAGTCCCATGCGGTTCAGGTGATCGTAGTACTGGCGGTGGAATTCCGAGAAATCGCTGCGTTCGGCTCGTTCTTCGCGCACTCTCTTGACCTCGTTGAGTACCTTCGACACGAGCTCTGGCTCGGGCCTGATGCCGCCGTCGCGGAGCGCGTGCTCGACGGCGAGCGCGCCCGAATGCTTGCCATACACGTAGGTGATCTGCGCGCCCAGATCGGCTGGGGGAATGAACTGATAGATCGCGGGGTGAATCAGCATCCCGGCCGTGTGGATCCCCGACTCGTGGCTGAACACGTTGAGCCCGATGCCGGGCTCGGTCGGCTGCACGGGCACGCCGCTGATTAGTTCGAGATAGCGGGCCAGGGAGCGGAGCTTCTCGTACTTGAAGCGCGGGATCTCGATGCCGAAGAGGTACCGCAGCTGCATAAGCACCTGGTGCATCGGCGCGTTGCCCGTGCGCTCGCCGATGCCGTTGACGCTGGTCGTGAAGACCTCGGCGCCGCTCCCCAGGGCTACCACCGTGTTCCATGCGCCGAGGCCGAGATCGTTGTGAAAGTGCACGACCAGCGGCGCGTCGGGCGCCGCGGCCTTGATCGCGGGGATGTACTCACGCACCGCGAACGGCGAGTAGCAGCCGACCGTGTCTGGTGTGGATGGGCGCGTCCCGCCTGCCTTCAGCCCTTCGCGATGGATCTCGACGATGTAGTCGACGTCGGCGCGGCTGCCGTCCTCGCCCCCGAACTCGATCGAGGTGGCACCTTGCTGGCGCGCGTAGGCGATCGCCTCGCACATCATCCGCAGGTTGGCCTCGCGGTAGTACGAGACCGGCAGCTCGAGCCACTCTGACTCCGGGATCCCGTCGCGGTGCAGCAGCGTCTTCCCGAGCTTGTACTTGACGTGGAGGTCGGAGGCCGAGGTGAAGATGAAGTACGTCACCTCGTCGCGCTTGTAGCCGAGGTCGTCGATCACGCGCATGGTCGCGTCGATGTCGCCCCTGGTCGAACGCATCATGCACACGACCTCCAGGTCCTCGCGGATCTCTCCTTTCTTGCGTCCGTTGAGAACGAGACGAAGCGTCTCGCGCTCGCCCTCCGACACCGATGGGAAACCCACGTCCATCACGTGCACGCCGATGTCGGACAGCATGCGCGCGAGCTCGTATTTGTCCTTCGGCGTGATCGCGACGCCAGGCATCTGCTCGCCGTCGCGCAGCGTGTCGTCGTAGACGCGGATCTTCTCCGCCGGTGGGAACTCAAGGTCGTGCGAGAAGCGCTTGGGGTCGCGAGCCAGCTCTTCAAGCGGCTCCTGCAGCTCTACGGGCTTTCGGTCATCCACTCGCTGCCGGCGTCTTGCGCCGCCGCTCTTCGAGCCGCTTGCGAACCCACGGCACCAGGCCGCCCATCCGCAGCAGCTCGTTCATGAAGGGCGGGAATGCGTCGCTCCGATACTCGTTGCTTTTGCTGAAGTTGCGGATGATGCCCTGCTCGAGGTCGACCTCGAGCTCGTCGCCCTCCTCCACCGCCTCCGCCGCCTCCGGCGACTGCAGGATCGGATAGCCCATGTTGATCGCGTTGCGGAAGAAGATGCGCGCAAACGAGTCGGCGATCACCAGCGAGATCCCCGCACCGCGTATGGCCACTGGCGCGATCTCGCGAGAGGAGCCGCAGCCGAAGTTCGACCCGCCCACCAGGATGTCGCCCTGCCCCACCTGCGCGGCCCACGTCTCGCGTCCGGGCACGCCCTCCATCGCGTGCTTGCCCAGCTCCTTCTCGTCGAGGGAGTAGATCGCGTACTTGGCCGGGATGATCTGGTCGGTGTCGATGTTGTCACCGAACTTCCAGGCCCGGCCGCGAATGGTCTTGGGAAGCGTCACCTGAAACCCGAAACCCGCGAGCGCCGGCAGTCGCGGGTTTGCCCGGCACTTGAATGCCGCGAGCGCCGGCACTCACGGGGATTCATGACAGACCCGCGGGCATCCTGGCGAGGACCTCGCTCGGGTGCGTGATCACGCCCGTCACCGCGCTCGCCGCGGCCACCGCCGGGTTGGAGAGGTAGACCTGCGCCTTGGGATGGCCCATGCGGCCAGGGAAGTTGCGGTTGGTGGTGCTCAGGCAGACCTCGCCTTCGCCGAGCACGCCCATGTGTCCACCGAGGCACGCCCCGCATGTCGCGGTGGTCCACGCCGCACCCGCTGCGAGGAACGTCCGGATCAGGCCCTCGCGCTCGGCCTGGATCGCGACCTGGTGCGACGACGGCGTGATGATCAGCCGCACCCCGGGAGCGACCTTGCGGTTCTCGAGCACGGCCGCGGCGCGCCGCAGGTCGGTGATGCGGGAGTTGGTGCACGAGCCGATGAAGACCTGGTCGAGCCTCGTGCCGACGACCTCGGACAGCGGCGCGTAGTTGTCCGGCGACATGGGCTTGGCCACTCCAAGCTCGACCTTCTCGGCGTCGAACTCGAAGACCTTCTCGTACCCGGCGTCGGGGTCGGAAGTCACCGGCGTATATGGCCGCTTCGCGCGGCCCTCGAGGTACTCGCGCGTGACCTCGTCGAACTCCATGATTCCGTTTTTCGCGCCCGCCTCGATCGCCATGTTGGTCATCGTGAGCCGCGCCTCCATGTCGATGTGCTTCAGCGCCTCGCCGGTGTGCTCCATCGCCTTGGAGCGCGCACCGTCGACTCCGATCTGGCCGATCACGTAGAGGATCAGGTCTTTGGCCTCGACCCATTCCTTGAGACGGTTGTGATAGACGAACTTCAAGGTCTCCGGGACGCGGAACCACAGCTCACCCAGCGCGAGCACGCAGGCCAGGTCGGTCGAGCCGATGCCGGTCGCAAAGTTGTTCAGCGCGCCGTACGTGCACGAGTGAGAGTCGGCGCCGACGACCAGCTCGCCGGGCAGCACGAGGCCGTTCTCAGGCAAGACCGTGTGGCAGATTCCACCTTGCCCCACCTCGAAGTACCACTTGATGCCCATCTCGTGCGAGAACTCACGCGTGAGGCGGCCGAGGGTTGCGCTCGCGGCGTCCTTGGCCGGCTGGAAGTGGTCCTGCGTGACCGCCACGCGGTCGGGATCCCAGATCTTCTCCGCACCCATCTGCTCGCGCATGATCTTCCCGGCCGGCGGGATGGTCAGGTCGTGCCCCATCGCGAAGTCGACCTTCGCGAGCACCAGGTCGCCCGGCCCGACGCTGTCGCGCCCGGCGCCGCGAGCCAGGATCTTCTCCGTCATCGTCATGCCCATCGGCTAGTCCCTCATCCTGGCCCTGGCGGCGCCCAATTTCGCGGCCACAGCAGTGCCAACTTCTGCGGTAGTCAGGTTGCCGCCCAGATCGCGGGTGCATTCGCCCGCGCGGATGGCCGTCTGGACCGCACCCTCGATCGCGTTAGCCATTTCCGTTTGACCCAGGTGTCTCACCATCATAGAGGCGCTCAAAATCGCCCCGATCGGGTTCACCACGCCCTTGCCCGCGATGTCGGGCGCCGTGCCGTGGACGGGCTCGAACAACCCCCGCTTCGTCTCCGGGTTGATGTTGCCCGATGGCGCGATGCCCATCCCACCGATCAGCTCGGCCGTCAGGTCGGAGAGGATGTCGCCGAACAGGTTGCTGGTCACGATCACTTCGAACTGCGTCGGGTCCCGCACGAGCTGCATCGCGGCCGCGTCGACATATAGATGACGCGTCTTTACTTCCCGGTGCCTGGCTGCGACCGCCTTCCAACGCTCCTGCCACAGCGCGCCGGCATACGTCATTGCGTTCGACTTGTCGACCATCACGACGTCGCGCGTTGCGACCCCGAATGCGTACTCGATGATGCGCGTCACCCCAAGATGGGTGTTCAGGTCTTCCTGGATGGCGACCTCCTCGTCGGTGCCCTTTTTGAAGCGCCCGCCCATGCCGACGTAAAGGCCCTCCGTGTTCTCGCGGACGATGAGGAGGTCGATCTTTCTTCGGTCCTCGCGCCGCAGTGGTGACAGCCGATCGTCGTAAAGCTTGGCCGGGCGCAGGTTGACGTACAGGTCGAGCTCGAACCGGAGGCGCAGCAAGACGCCGGCGAGGTACGCGGCGTCGTTGATGCGCGGGTCGCCCACGGCGCCGAACAGAACCGCGTCGGCCTTCTCCAGCTCCTTCCACGTCGCTTGCGGTATCGGCTCGCCGGTGCGGAGGAACTGGTCGGCGTTGACGTCGTACTCCTGGAACTCGTAGTCCGCGCCCGCCGCGTGCAGAACCTTGATCGCCTCGGGGACGACCTCCTTGCCGGCGCCGTCGCAGGGCAGGACGGCGATGTGACGCCGGGCGCGCGCAGGGTGCATTGCTGGTTCAGACAGGGGCCGCTTCCTTCTCGCGCAATTTGTAGCGCTGGATCTTGCCGGTCACCGTCTTCGGCAGCTCGCTGACGAACTCGATCAGGTGCGGATACTGGTAGCGCTGCAGCCGGGCCTTGCAGTGTTCCTGGAGCAGCACGACCAGCGCGTCGTCCGCTGTCGCGTCAGGTTTCGCGATCACGAACGCCTTGATCTTCGTGAACCCGTCGACCTCGATGCCAACCACCGCGCTCTCGTTGACCGCCGGATGCTCGAGCAGGGCGGATTCGATCTCGATCGGCGAAACCCACAACCCGCTCACCTTGATCATGTCGTCGGAACGGCCTTCATACCAGTAGAAGCCATCCTCGTCGACGCGGTATCGGTCTCCGGTGAAGAACCACTCGCCGACTATGGAGCGCTTCGACTTCTCGTGCTGCGCCCAGTAGAGCGCGAGGGCGCTATCGCCTTTGACGTAGAGGTCACCCGCCTCGCCCCGGTCGACCGGTTTGCCTGAGTCGTCGAGGACCTTCAGCTCGTAACCGGGGACTGGCTTTCCGCTGCTGCCCGGCTTCACCTCGGCGAGACGATTCGAGCAGTAGATGTGGAGCATCTCGGTGGACCCGACGCCGTCGAGAATCGTCAGCCCGAACGCGTCTTTCCATCGGCGCCAGACCTCGGCGGGCAGGGCTTCGGCGGCAGCGACGCAGTGCCGAATCGATTTCAGATCGCGTTGCCTCGCGCCTTCGAAGTTCAGGATCGCGTTGTAGAGCGTCGGCGCCGAGAAGAAAAGTGTCGGTCTCTGCTTCTCGATAGTGTCGAGCACCGTCCCAGGCGTATGCCGACCGGCGTGCAGGACGGTGCTCGCGCCCACCCAGTACGGAAATGTGAGGTTGTTGCCGAAGCCGTAGGCGTGGAAAAGACCCGTGGTCGAAAACGTCGTGTCGCTTTCCTTGATCCCGAGAACCTGCTCTGCATACGTGACGCAGGTGTAGGGGATGTCGTGCTGGAGATGGACGAC
>DASZJK010000315.1:0-5072 GCA_035948155.1 Candidatus Dormiibacterota bacterium | reverse complement strand
AGCCAGTCCGCGGTCTTCAGCACGTCGAGGTTGTGCTCGATGACGACCACCGTGTTGCCGTGGTCGACGAGCCGGTGCAGAACCGCGAGCAGACGCTCCACGTCCACGTAGTGCAGTCCGGTCGTCGGCTCGTCGAGGAGGTACAGCGTCCGGCCAGTGTCGCGCCGCGACAGCTCGGACGACAGCTTCACCCTTTGCGCCTCGCCGCCCGAGAGCTGAGTCGCCGGCTGCCCGAGCCGGATGTAGCCGAGGCCAACGTCGTGGAGCGTGCGCAGCTTGGCCTTGATCGACGGCACGTTCTCGAACACGTCGAGCGCTTCGTCGACCGTCATCTCCAGGACGTCGGAGATCGAGTGCCCGCGGAACTTCACCTCCAGCACCTCGCGGTTGTACCGCGACCCGTGACACACCTCGCAGGGCACGTACACGTCCGGCAGGAACTGCATCTCGATCTGGATGATCCCGTCGCCCTGGCAGTTCTCGCACCGCCCGCCTTTCACGTTGAAGCTGAACCGCCCCGCCTTGTAGCCGCGCATCTTGGCCTCGGGAAGGCTCGCGAACAGGTCGCGGATGTGAGTGAACATCCCGGTGTAGGTCGCGGGGTTGCTTCGCGGTGTGCGGCCGATCGGCGACTGGTCGATGTCGATCGCCTTGTCGATGTTCTCGAGCCCATCCACCGAGTCGTGCGGGCCTGGCCTCTCCTTGGCGCGGTAGAAGTACTGCGCCAGCTTGCGGCTCAGGATGTCGGTGATCAGCGACGACTTGCCCGATCCGCTCACCCCCGACACCGCGACGAACGATCCGAGCGGGATCGCGACGTCGATGTTCTTCAGGTTGTTCGCCCTGGCGCCACGGACGACGAGCTTCTTGCCGCTCCCCTTCCGCCGGTGCGCGGGCACCGGGATCATCTTGTCCCCGCGCAGGTAGGCCGCGGTGATCGAGCGCGGGTCGCGCAGGACCTCGTCCACCGGCCCCGCGGCCACGATCTCACCACCGTGCTCGCCGGCTGCCGGCCCAATGTCGACCATGTAGTCCGCCGACCTGATCGTCTCCTCGTCGTGCTCGACAACGATCAGCGTGTTGCCCAGGTCGCGCAGGCTGAGCAGCGTGTTGATCAGGCGGCGGTTGTCTCTTTGATGGAGTCCGATCGAAGGCTCGTCGAGGATGTAGAGCACTCCCATCAGCTTGGAGCCGATCTGCGTCGCGAGGCGGATCCGCTGTGACTCTCCGCCGCTCAGCGTGTTCGCGGCGCGCTCGATCGTCAGGTAGTCGAGACCGACGTCGATCATGAACTGCAGGCGCTCACGTATCTCCTTCAAGATTCCCCGCGCGATCAGCTGCTCACGCTCGGTCAGGTCGAGGTGGTCGAAGAATCCGATCGCTGCGCTCACCGCAAGCTCCGCAACCTCGGCGATGTTGCGGCTCGAGACAGTGACCGCGAGCGACTCGGGCTTCAGCCTGCGCCCTTTGCACGCCGGACAGGGCTTGTCCGACATGTAGCGCTCGAGCTCTGCCTTCAGGTACTCGGACTGCGTCTCGTCGTAACGCCGCTGCAGGTTGGCGATGACGCCCTCGAATGGCGCCTCGTACCACCGTGAGTGGCCGTACTGGTTCTTGTAGCCGAACCGGATCTTCTTCTCGCCCGTGCCGTTGAGCAGCAGGTCGCGCTGCTGCTTCGCCAGCTTCGACCAGGGCTTGTCCATATCGATGCCGAAGTACTTGCTGACCGACTCGAGCAGCTCGGGGTAGAAGAACTGCGACTTGCTCCACGCCGCGATCGCGCCGTCGCGCAGCGACAGCGACGGATCTGGCACCACGAGGTCGCCGTCGACGACGAGCTGGAAGCCGATGCCGGTGCACACCGGGCAAGCACCGTGCGGGTTGTTGAATGAGAAGTTGCGCGGCTCCGGCTCCGGCACGTTCGTGCCGTCGTACGGACACGCGAAGTCCTGCGACATCTGGATCTCCTCACCACGGTCGACCGGCGCGATGATCACCGACCCGCCGCCGAGTCGCGCCGCGGTCTCGATCGAGTCGACAAGGCGAGTCCTCTGGTCGGGACCGACGACGATGCGGTCGACGACGACCTGCACATCGTGCTTCTTGTTCTTGTCCATCGGGATCGTCTCGCCTATCTCGTACAGGCTCCCGTCCACGCGTACGCGCACGAAACCGGACTTACGGATATCGTCGATGAGCGACCGGTACTCACCCTTTCGGCCCTTGACGACCGGACCGAGCACCATGATCCGAGTCCCCTTCGGCAGCTTCTCCACGTGGTCCGCCATCTGCTCGACCGTCTGCCTTCGCACCTCGCGGCCGCAAACGGGGCAGTGCGGGCGCCCGACCCGCGCATACAGCAAGCGCAGGTAGTCGTAGACCTCCGTCACTGTCCCGACCGTCGACCGCGGGTTCTTCGACGTGCCCTTCTGGTCGATGGAGATCGCGGGCGAGAGCCCTTCGATGATGTCGACATCGGGCTTCTCCATCTGGCCCAGGAACTGGCGAGCGTACGCGGAGAGCGACTCCACGTACCGCCGCTGGCCCTCGGCGTAGATCGTGTCGAAGGCGAGTGAAGACTTCCCGGAACCACTCAGTCCCGTGAAGACGACGAGCTTGTCCCTCGGGATGGAGAGCGTGACGTTCTTGAGGTTGTGCTCGCGCGCGCCGCGAATCGTGATCTGGTCAGTCGGCATCCGGACCCTTTAGTTTTCCTTTTCCCGGGTAACGGCAAACGTCGCGCTCGCGGTCGCTACCAGCCGGCCGTCGGACGCGTCGATCCGGCACTCGGTGAGGACGGTCCGGCGGCCGGCGTGCACGACGCGGGCGGTCGCGGTGAGCTGCTCGTCCGACCCGGAATGGGAAATGTAGTTGACCTTCAGGTCGAAGATCTCCGCGCCGCCGGCGTGGCCCTTCATCGCGCTCTCGGCGAGGTCGGCGACCCTACTCACGCCCCTGGCCCTCCGGCACAGGCAGGCAGGTCGACGAGGCCCGCGCGATCAGCCGGCCGGCCTCGTCAAGGACGTCGGCCTCGCTGAAAAGGAGCATCTCGCCCATCTCGACGACACGGCCGACCGCACGCAGGCGACCCTCGATCGCCGGGCGGATGAAGTTGATCTTCAGCTCGATCGTCGTGTTCCAGATCCCATCCGGCTGGAGCGTCGCCAGGGACATGCCCATCGCGGCGTCGGCGATCTGGGTGATCACACCGCCCTGCACGACCCCTCCGCCATGGCGGTGCTGAGGCCCGGCCACCAGCTCGAGCACCACCCGGCCCGGCTCGGCCTCCGTGATCCGGGCTCCGAGGGTTTCCATCCAGCCTGCTGGTGGGGCTGCCAGCAAAGCTGCGGCGCGGCCGAAGTTTTGAACATGTTCATTTTCTCTTGACATTCGGACCGACCTCATTTAGGCTTCAACTTGAACATGTTCAAATCAAATCGACTGGGGTGAATAGCATGGATCTTCAACTCGTCGACTACGCGATCTACATCGTGGCCAGCATCTCGCTGACGATCTGGGTCGGGACCACGCTCTTCCGCAACGGCCGGCCCTTCCTCGTGTCGGTCTTCAAGGAGGATGGCCTCGCCGACTCCGTGAATCATCTGCTGGTCGTCGGCTTCTACCTGGTCAACTTCGGCGCGGCCGCCATCCTGATCAACACGGGCGGCCCACCCGCCACCTGGCCGGACATGCTCAAGCAGACCGTGACCCGCATCGGCGTCGTGCTCCTCGTCCTCGGCTTCATGCACTTCAGCAACGTGTTCACGCTCCGATCGATCCGCCGGCGGGACAAGAAGACGCCTCCCCTTCCGCCCAACTACAACCCCTACGTACCGGCGCCGGGGGCTTAGGTCCCCATAGTGGCGATCGCGCTCCCCAAGACCAAGCGCGGTGAGAGCTCGAGGGCGGTCATCCTCCAGGCCGCCCTCGACCTGTTCCAGGAACGCGGGTACGAGGCGACCACCATGCGCGCCATCGCCGATCGAGCCGGCGTGTCGCTCGGGAGCTCGTACCACTACTTTCCCTCCAAGGAGCACCTGGTCCTCGAGTTCTACCGCCACACCCACGAGCTGCACGCCGAGGCGGTGAGGCCGCTCCTGAGCCGCGAGCGAGACCTTGCCGCGCGACTGCGTGGAACCATGCGCGCTGTGATCATCACCTGCGAGCCGTTCCACGCGGTTGCCGGATCGATCTTCAGCACGGTCGCCAACCCGTCGAGCCCGCTCAATCCGTTTGGCGGCACGGCGAGGCCTCTGCGCGACGAGGTGGTGGCGCTGTACGCGGAGGTCGTCAGCGGTTCCGACGCGCGCATCGCGAGCGACATCGCGGAGATGCTGCCGCTGACCCTCTGGCTGTACCAGATGGGAATCCTCTACTTCTGGATCTTCGACAGGTCGCCGGGCCGGCTGCGCACGCTCGAGGTGATCGACGAGACCACCGACCTCATCGTGCGGCTCATCAGCCTCGCCAATCTGCCCGTGCTGCGCGGCTCGCGGAAGCGTGTCCTCTCGCTGATGAAGGCGATCGTCGAGTAGAGGCTCGACCGGAGAGCCTCCTATTAGGGCCCGCGTCTCGACTTTCTCCAGTTTCGAACCATGGTCTTTGGCTTCGGCGCGGCAGCAATTGCCATGGCGACGTCGGCGTCGTCTTCCTTTTCGGTGGATACGGCCTCGCCTGACAGCCGCCGGCGCAGGGCAATGATGCGGTCGCGCACGCGCGCAGCGTCCTCGAACTGCAATTCCTTCGACAGCCGGCGCATCTCCTTCTCCAGGTCGCGCACGATCGCGAGGAGGTCCTCGCGCGGAACGCCCGCGCCGGCCATGATCTCGACCGCGTCGGCCTGGAGGTCGTTCTCGTTGATCTCGAGGGCGTAGATCGCCTTCTTCACGGTCTCGGGAGTTATCCCATGCTCGGCGTTGTACGCGGTCTGCTTCGCCCGACGCCGCTCGGTCTCGTCGAGCGCCTGTCGCATCGAGTCGGTGATGGAGTCCGCGTACATCACGACGTGGCCTTCGATGTTGCGCGCGGCGCGGCCGATGATCTGGATGAACGACCGATAGGCGCGCAGGTAG
>DASZJK010000314.1:0-10538 GCA_035948155.1 Candidatus Dormiibacterota bacterium | reverse complement strand
CTCGTCGCGGACGTGGTGCGAGGGAAGCTTGTCGACGTCGCCCACTACGTCGAGATGCCCGAGCTGGGCGCGCAGGTTGCGAAGCGGGGAGCGATCGGCAGCAAGGCGCGCGTCGCGTTGCGAGCGCTGCGCAAGGTCGTCACCGAAGCGAGCACTCACCACTACGACCACCTCATCGCCTGCGCGACCGAGGCGGTGCGTGAGGCCAGGGACGGTCCGGCATTCGTGAAGCAGGCAAGCGAGGTGGTCGGCGCGCCGGTGCGGATCATCTCCGGCAAGAAAGAGGCGCAGCTCAGCTTCATCGGCGCAGCCAGCCGGCACGCGATCCGCCGCGAATGGGCCCTGGTCGACATGGGGGGCGGCTCGACCGAGATCGTGATCGCCGAGGGTCATCGGATACTCCGATCGGCAAGCCTGCCGATCGGTTCCGGCGTGCTGAGCGCCACCTACCTGAGCGACCCGCCCAGGCCGGAGGAGCGAGCCAGACTCCGCAGGGCGGCGCTGCGCGAGCTCACAGGCGCGCCCGACGGCGAGGTCGAGCGCCTGGTCGCGACCGGCGGGACCGCCTCGAACCTTCCATCCGTGCTGGCCAGGCGCAACCCGCCCGCCGTGCTGACCACGCAGGACCTGCTCACCTGCGAGACGCGCCTCGACGGCCAGCGGGCCGGCCACCTTGCTGGGCGGTTCGGCCTACCCGCGAGCCGGATCAAGGCGCTGCGGGCCGGGGTCGAGGCCCTCCTCCTGCTCCTCGACTGGTACGGGCTGGCGCTTCTCCATGTCAGCCACGAAGGTCTCCGGCACGGGATGCAGCTCGCGTACCTGGAGAATGGCGAGGATTGGTGGCGGGACGGGTAAATTGAATCCATGGAACACGTAAGCCAGACCGGCGGGAGGCTGAGGCTGGCGCTCGGCCTGACCCTGGCCATCCTGCTCATCGAGTTTGCCGGCGGGCTTCTCTCCCACTCGCTCGCTCTGCTTTCGGATGCCGGCCACGTCCTGACCGACGTGTTCGCCCTGGGCCTCGCCTGGTTTGCCGTCGAGCAGTCACGCCGGCCGGCCGACCAGCGCCGGAGCTACGGGTACCAGCGGGTCGGGATCCTGGCGGCCCTGCTCAACTCGGTGACCCTGGTCGTCATCGTCATCGCGATCGCGGTCGAGGCGGTCCGGCGGTTGCTCGCGCCGGAGCCCGTGCAGGGCGGAACCGTGATCGTCACGGCCCTTGCCGCGATCGCGATCAACACGTTCGTGATCCTTTCCCTTCGCACCGGCGGCCGCAACCTCAACCTCCGCGCGGCGCTGCTCCACGTGACCGGTGACGTCGCTGCGTCGGCGGGCGTGGTGATCGGAGGAATCGTCATCCTCCTCACGGGCTGGCTCTACATCGACCCGATCCTGTCCCTCGCGATCGCGGCTCTGATCGCCTACAGCGCCTGGGGCATCGTCCGGGAGACGGTGAACCTGCTGATGGAAGGGACGCCTCCCGAGATCGACGTGGCGGCGGTGACGAAGCAGATAACGAGAACTCCGAAGGTCGTCGGGGTGCACGACCTCCACGTCTGGGCGCTGTCGTCCGAAGAGCTGGCCCTCAGCTGCCACGTGGTGGTCGACGACATCTCACTCTCGGATGCGGAGCACGTGGTGCGCGACCTCGAGCATCGTCTGTGCGACGCCTTCACGATCGGGCACACCACCATCCAGGTCGAGAGCTGCCATCCCTGTGGTGAGATCCATCACGGCAAGGGTGAGCACAACCACCCCCATGAGCACGCGGTCTTTACTTCGGGGAGAGCAGCGCCTCCTCCTGCTGCAAGATCCTCCGCGCCACCGCGATAGCGGACGCGTACGTTGAATCCATCCCCCGGTAGCTAAGTCCCCGCGCACCCAGCGTGCGGGCCTGCGTGTACGGAGTGTCGGATGCGTAGTGGACGATGCCAAGGTCGAAGTGCGCCTGCGCCATGTTCACGCTCTCGTTGACCGGGTAGCGGTCTGGCTGGCCGATCTCGTAGCCCGCGTCGAGGTACGGGCCCGCCTCCATCTCGACCACCGTGTAGCGGCCCTGGTAGTAGAAGTCGAGGTAGTCGCGGTTCTGCAGAAAGGTTCCGCGCACCGTCACTGCGCGCTGGTTGTCCAGCGCTGAGCCGTAGACGAGGTTCGGCTGCACGTCGGCGGCGGTGAAGCAGTTGTCGAGCCAGTAGGTGTTGCCCGAATGCTCGTTGTAGACGACGTTCGGGATCATCACGTCGCCAACGTCGGCGTTGAGCGTCGCCGCCTTGCCCAACACGTAAACGCCCGCGACCCACGACGCCTGCTCGGCGACCTGGCGCAGGATGTGGTAGGCCGCCTCGCCCAGCGGGTAGTCGACGTTCAGGATGCACGCGCCGGAGTCGCGCAGCTTCTGCGCGTCCACCGCACCCACGCGTGGATCGATCACGGACGCGTCGAGCTTCGACAGCATGAACAGCTGCGCGGCGGAGTCGACCCCGGTGCCGACCGCCGGGATGTGGCGTACTCCGTTCGCCGCTTCGAGCTCGGCCCGCCACTTGCGCAGGCGCTCGCGCTCGGGGTGCGCGTCGAACACCTGGCGCGCGCCGTAGTAGAGCCAGTTCTGCCTCGAGGCCCGGCTGTGCCCGGCGTCGAGCTTGCGTCGCTCATCGTCGAGGTCGCGGTCGTTGCGGCCGATCCAGTCGACGATCTCGTCCTCGATCCGGCGCGCGACGCCGGTCAGCACATTGACGAGGCTGTGGGCGTTGGACGAGACGAAGTACACGGGCGCGTCGCGCGCACCGAGCTCATCCATCGCAGCGGCGATGGGCAGCCACCACCGGCTCGCGTTGCGCGCGAAACCCAGGTGACTCCCGCCGATGAGCCGCAGCACAATGCGGCACTCCTCGCGCTTGACCGCCGCGAGGTTGGAATCGAAGCTGTCGCCCCACGCCTCACGCAGACGGCGCCAGTCGTCCTGGCTCGCGCCCGCAGCCTGTCTGGCATCCTCGTCGGTCAGGGGCACGTCCTGGAGCGAACGGTGCAGCTTGTTCCACTCGATCTGGAACGCGACGAGCGTGGGCACCAGGTCGTCGATGTCGGAGCTCGACGCAATGAGGACCGCCAGCGTGTTCTTGCCGTCGTGGTACCAGCGGCGCCGGCGGGCAGGTGCTTTGACCGCCTCCCACTCCATGATGTCGGCACCAAGCACCGCCCGGAAACCTTGCGGGCTCTGGCCCATGACCACCCGCCGGCTGCGGCTTATAGCCGCGGGCAGGCGGCGCACGGTGTACAGCAGAGCTCCCATGTCGGACTGTGGCTGAGCCGCCAGTGGGTGGAGGACCGAACCCATCCCGAGGTGCGCCTGGACGAGCGACTCGACTCTGATGTCGCCCGAGCTCTGGAGCATCGTCGTGTACGTGCGTACGTAGAGCTCGACGGCATGTTTGCCGCTCCATCCCGCGCTCGGCGGCGCTTCCATCAGAGTCCCACTTTAAGCCGAGGCCAGACTTACAAAACCATGAGGAAGCTTGGAGGCGCTTCCGTGCCTAATGGATTGCATGACAACCCTTTCCCGCGCCCGCATCCTCCGCGTCGCCGGCCTGTCGATCGGCGCGGTCGCCGTCGGGGTTGCGGCCATAGCCGTGACCGCCTCCGCGTCCGGCATGACCCTCAACTTCAACCGCGCGGCCGCCCCCCAATCGGCTCCGCAAAGCTCGCTCACCGCTGCCGGCGCCAGCCCGACCTCAGCCCAGTGCTCGACGTTCATGAAGCACTTCGCGGTCGAGATCAGCAAAACCCAGGCCCAGATCAACTCGGCTTTCCAGAAAGCGATCGCCGACACGCTGGCTGACGAGGTCAAGGCCGGCCAGATCACGCAGGCGCAGGCGGACGCGATCAAGGCCAAGCTCGCCAACCAGACGCCGTGCACCCTGCCGGCGGTCCGCACACCCGGCGGAGACAAGACGGCGATCGGAGCCTACATGCAGCAGTACCTCGCTGCGGCGGCCGCAGCGCTGGGCATCACGCAGACGCAGCTGAACACAGACCTGAAGTCGGGTCAGTCGCTCTCGCAGGTCGCGGCGGCGCAGCACGTCTCAGAGGCTGATTTCCGGAAGAAGCTGATAGCCGGCCTGAAACCGACGCTGGACAAGGCGGTCACCGACAAGAAGATCACCTCCGCGCAGGAACAGACGATCATCGCGCGCCTGCAGACCGGACAGCTTCCCCTCTGGAACGCTCAGGTGAAGCGGCCGAAGCCCGCCGCTCCGAGCCCGGCAGCCGGCTAGTTCAGCTCGTCGGGCGGCGGCGTGCCGCCCAGGCGGCGCATCAGCTCCTCCAGGAGCTGGCGCGTCTCCGGGTCGGACATCAGCCGCTCCTGCATCTGCTCGGCCGAACGGCGGATCTCAGGGTCGGCCATCAGCCGCTCGGACATCTCCTGAAAGCGCGAGGTCATGTCCTTCATCGCCGTCTCCTGCCCGACCTGGATCAGGATCGGCTGGCTTGCGGCGGCCGCCACGGCCTCCGCCTGGACGCGCACCATCTCGATCCCCTTGCAGCCGAGGCACTCGCCCTTCAAGCCGCAGTGACAGAGCTGCGGACGCAGGCGGTCGAGGGCGGCATGGAGCTCGGACAGGTCGATGGGCTGGGCCACGGAAGGAAATCTACGAGTCTTTCGATTTCCCCGTGTACATGGCCGCGATCTCGTTTTTGTAGTGCTCGGCGACGACCTTGCGCTTGACGTCCAGCTTCAGCGAGAGCTCGCCCGAATCCTCCGTGAAGTCGTGCGGCAGCAGCGTGAAGTACTTGACCGTCTCCCAGTGGCCCAGCCCCGCGTTGACGCGATCCACCAATTGCTGGACGCGTTCGCGCATCCCCTTTTCGTCGAGGCCCTGGCTTTTCGCGGCCGCCCAGTCAGGCACGATCAAAGCCGTCACGTAAGGGCGTCCCTCGCCGACGACCACCGCGCGCGCGATGAGCGGATCACTCAGCAGCTCGTGCTCGATCTGCAGCGGGGCGATGTACTTGCCCCCGGCGGTCTTGAAGAGTGACTTCTTGCGGTCGGTGATCTTCAGGAAGCCATCCGCTTCGATCTCTCCTATGTCGCCGGTGTAGAACCAGCCGTCCTTCAGGACCTCGGCGGTCGCCTCGGGTTTGTTGTGGTAGCCGCGCATGTTGCTCGGGGACTTGACCAGGACCTCGCCGTCCTCGGCGATCTTCAGCTCGACGCCGGGAAAGGGCTTGCCCACGGTCAGGAACCGGTGCGCGTGGAGCGTGTTGGAGCAGACCCCGGACGAGGTCTCGGTGAGGCCCCAGCCATTGAGGATCGGAACCCCGATTGCCCAGAAGAACTCCTCGATGTCGCGCGCGAGGCCGGCGCCTCCGCTGACGAAGAAGCGAAGGTTGCCACCCGTCAACAACCCGCGCAGCGATTTGAAAACCAGGCGTTCCGCGACCTGCCGCTGCACGCGCAGCATCGGTCCTGGGTTGGGGGTCTGCGCGAAACGCGCGCCCACGCGAAGCGCCCACTGGAAGATGGCGCGACGGGGCGCGCTCGAGCTGTGCACCCGCGCCATGACCGCCGAATACATCTTTTCGTAGACGCGCGGGACGCTGTTCATGATGGTCGGCTTGACCTCGCGCAGCTCTTCGGCAAGGTGGTCGGGGCCGCGCGAGATCCAGCCGACCAGCCCGATCGTCAGGCCCAGGAAGACGTCGTTGATGCGTCCGTAGACGTGCGAGTACGGAAGCCACGACACCGAGTGGTCGCGGTCTGAGATCGGGTGCACGCTCATCGCGGCTCGGCTGATGTCGACCAGGTTGTGGTGCAGGAGCTCGACGCCCTTCGGCACCCCGGTCGTGCCCGAGGTGTAGACGAGCGTGCACAAATCGTCCGGCCGGATGTTGCGCACACGGAGGGCGATCTCCTCAGCGTTGCGCGGCTCCGCCTCGACCCAGTCCTTGATCTCCTTGTCCATCGTTATCGTGGCTGTCTTGGGGAGCTTGGCCGCAATCTCCGCGTCGCTCGCGATGGCCAGCTTCGCCGCGCTGTCGGCGAGGATGGTGGCCGCCGCTTCCGCGGAGACGTTGGGATAGATCGGCACTGTGATCGCGCCGATCGTCTGGATCGCGAAATCGCAGTAGATCCACTCGACGCGGTTCTCCGACATGATCACCACGCAGTCGCCCGCCTTGATCCCGGCGTCGACCAGGCCAGATGCGACCGCGAGCATCCGGTGGTGCATCCCGTTCCAGCTGAGCACCTGCCACGGACCGTCGCCGTCGCGGTAGTGCAGCACTTCACGGTCGCCGTACTTCGCGACCTGGCGGAAAAGGACGCCGACCGTGGTGCGGTCGGAGATGGACTCGGGGTCGATGGCCGCCGTGATGGCGGTCGCCCTTTCGGCCGTTACTTGACTGCCTTGATCGTCAGCGTCAGGGTCCCGGACGGTACTGACACCGTGACCCTGTCGCCCTTCTTGTGGCCGACGAGGGCGCGGCCCACCGGCGAGTCGACCGAGATGCGGCCCGCCGAGGGGTCGCTCTCCACCGCGCCGACGAGGTGGTAGGTCTCGGTCTCGCCGTCGCCGTCCGTCACCTCGATAGTCGAGCCGGGCCCGACCACACTCGAGTGGGTGTCCCTGATGATCTGCGCGCGGCCGATCATCTCCTGCAGCTCGTAGATCCGGCCATCGAGGAGGCCGACCTCCTCCTTGGCCTGCTCGTACTCCGGGTTGTCCTCGATGTCGCCCGGCTGGAATGCTTCCTTCAGTCGCTCGCCGGCTTCGGCGCGTCGGCGCGTCGCGACCTCGAGGTCGCGCTTGAGCTTCTCCAGCCCCTCAGGTGTCAGCAAAACAGGTTCGGTTAGGTCCATGTCCAGCCCCAAAATCGAATAATAGCCCGGCGTATGGACCCCTCCGATCTCAGGGCCGAGCTCGCCGAACGGTTGGCGAATAGTACGTCAATCGATGCGGAGACGGTCAACGCGGCGTGCTTCATGCTGACCCGCGCGCTGGATCAGCTCGAGTTCAGCGTGCCCGACGCAAAGCCGCTCGTGAGACGCCTGCTGCGCGTGGTCGGCCGCGTCGTGATCGACACCGCGTCCGAGGGCGCGTCGCCCGAGACCTGGGAGAACACGCGCGAGATGGCGCTGCAGTGGATCGACGAGGCGTTGCGCGCCCTCGACAACGAGGCCGGCGGAGCATGAGGGACGGTCACAGCGCCACGCTGCGGCGCATCACGGTCATGACGGCCGCCGCCGCGGCGGCCCTCAACGCCGTGCTCTTCTTGCAGGCCGGGGTGCAGCAGCTCGGCCCGGGAGACTTTCAGGGCGCCGTGGTCTCCGCGCTGGCGGGTCTGTTTCCGGGCTCCGGCTTGCAGCCGGCGAATCACCCGCCGTCTCCTTCGCCACCGGGAACTGGAATCGTCACCACCGGCGGCTCATGACCCCACCCAGCCCGCTGTGGTTCCTGGATCGCAGCGCGGGCGAGGTAACGCTTGTTCTGCTGACGGTGGCGATGGTGCTCGGCATCGTGCGCGCGGGCATGCCTGCATTTCGGCCGTTCCTGGTCGAGGGCGCGCACGTCAACATTTCGCTTCTCGTCTTGTTGTTCGCAGCGCTCCACCTGCTGGCTGCGATCCTTGACCCATTCACCAAGCTGGGCCTCGCGGACATGCTCGTGCCCTTCGTCTCGGCATACCGCGGGGTCTGGATGGGTCTTGGCGTCGTATCGGCCTATCTCTTCGTCGCCACCATCCTGCTCAGCTGGCCGGCGCGGCGGCTACCGCGTGCGACGTGGCTCTGGGTCCATCGCACGATGTACGGGGCGTGGGTGCTTGCGCTCCTTCATTCGCTGGGAACTGGATCCGACGTGCGGAACGCGGTTTTCCTGCTCCTGAACCTCCTGGTGGTTGCTGTGACCCTGGTTGCGTTCCTGGCGGTTCGGGTTGCCGAAGGCTACGGCAGTCGGCCGCGTTGGTCGGCCCTCCTGGCCGCGGTCGGCGTGCTGTTGGTGCTGGGTATCGGTGTCTGGGCCGCCGCCGGTCCGCTTCAGCCCGGTTGGGCTAGGTCGTCCGGCACCCCGGTCAACCTGCTGCGCAGCCCGTGATCAGCCGCGCCTAGAAGTAGAGCTCGTTGCCGTACGAAGTCTGGGTGAGGTAGAGGATGCCGCCGGCGACGATCGCGTTCAGGGCGGGGGTGACAGCCGGGAACTTGATCACGATCTTCACCTGAAGGACGTGACCCGCATTGATAGGTCGGTGGCCCCAGCTCGGGTCGCAGCCCGAAATTGATCCGAGGTCCGCTCCTGAGGACATGGAGCACGTCCGTACCGCGAAGCACGCGTAGGTACCGCCCGAGAAATACGAAGCCTGGCAGCCCCCGGGATCGCCGCAGGTCTGGTTCGCTGCGGTGCACGTGCCCTCCGCGGTCCCTGGACCCACCGAGCCCCAGGCCGCGATGGTGTTCGGGATGCCCGTGTTCGGCTCGTCGCGGATCGCGCTGCCTATGTCCGAGGTGTCGGAGATTATGCCCATACGAACGCCGGCCCGCGACGCGCCGGCCGCATCGATCGATTCCCAGAACGCGCGGCCGACGTCCACCGTGAGCAGCACGAACACGAGAAGCGGCGGGGCAAGAAGGCAGAACTCGACCAGCGCCTGGCCCCGACTCTTCCGGCGCTTGCCAGTGCGCGAGTCGCTCACTGGACCAGGCTCACGGACCCGGCGCTCTGCTGTCCTGGACCTGGGCCGCCGGTGCTCTTGAAGGTGTAAGTCACGTACGCATAGTCACCGCAGCGGTCGCCGTCCAGGAAGAACACGGTGACACTCAGGTAATTGCCGGCGGGGTTGGGGAAGGTGTACACCAGTTGGCCGGTGTAGCCGCCGCTGTTATTGCCGTTTGGGTCGCCCACGATGTTGGGGTCGTTCTGGTGGCCCCAGACCCAGTTGCCCTTGGCCTCGATGGTCGCGCCGCTGCCACCCGGGATCGCGTACAGGTAGTCGTAGTTGAGTCCGCTCGAACCGAGGATTGCGTAGTTGCCGGCCGGGCCCGCGGGCGGGTAGGTCGGGTTGGCGTCGCCGGGATTGTTCGCCGGCGGTGGCAGCGGAGTTCCGGGGCCAGGAGCCGGGTTCCAGATTCCCTGAGAGAAGAACTGTGGGCTTCCGTTGTTGATCTTCACGTACACGTCGTAGGCGTCCATCATGTACTCGTCGTTGTAGGGCACGGTCAGGACTGAAAAACCAGGAGCCCCTGCCTTCAGGGTCGGCGACCCGGGGCCGATGATCTGAGACTCGTCCCGACCGCTGGTGCCGATGCCGGGAACCGATCCACCGCCGTAGCCGTTGGTAAAGTCCATCGTTCCACCGGACTGTCCGAAGATGGTCAAGCTGTAGGCGAGGATCTGGCCCTGCACCGCCGGCAGCTCGTTCGGGGGGCTCTGGACGTCGAAGCCCGCCATGCTCGGGTCGAACTCCACTCCGCCGCCATTGGAGATCGGGGGCGGCGCCTGGTAGATGATCCCGCTCACGGTATTGGGCGGAATCCCGTTTCCACCAGACAGCGATCCTTTTGCGGTATCGAGATGAATCCAGCCGCTGTTCTCCATGTCGAACAACAGGGGCGAACCGCTGACCTCGGCGACCGCCCCCACCCCGGCGCCCGCCAGGGTCATCGCCTGGACTTCGTGGGTGCTGACGAAACCGAGTGAATTGGCCTCGAACCGAAACACGGCACCGGTTCCGCTGATGATCGTCGGGTCACCGCCACCGCCGCCGCTGCCTGCCACTCCGTTCGTGCACGAGCCTGGGGTCGGTCCCTGGTAGGGAGAGAAGGAGCCGCCGCCGTGACCGATCCAGATGCCGGCGGTCAGGTTCTGGCAGGCTAGGGCCCCGCCGGTGGTACAGAGGTCAAAGTCGCCGGCCGCGGTCTCGTTCCTGTGGTCGATGCCGTCCGCGAAACCGACCAACTGCTTGTTGACCGGCGCCTTGCCGGTGATGTCGAACAGCCCAGGTCCGAATTCATACAGCCCGTGGTTGATCACGATGGAGCTGTAGATGCCGTGCTGAATCTGGTACGGCTCTTGCGGGTTGGCGCATGGCCCATACGGGGCCTGACCGTTGAGGACTAGCGAACCGCAGAAGGGAAGCTTCGAGGTATCGACGGCCGGGTACCAATACACCGGGGAAAGAAAGCCGGCCTGATTGCCATAGAGCCTGCCCAATGGGTTCTGGCCGCTGGTCGTGCACGGTGTCGCGACTGCGCCTGTGTTGCCCGAGCAGTAGTCCTTTGTGTTCGCTGGGATGGCCCACCCGGCAGCACCTCTCGCGACGTTGGGTGAGCACACCGCGCCGCCGTACGAGTCGCAAATCGTAGTGGGATCCTGGATCACCATATCGCCGTTGGACTGCAGCACGGTGTAGTCGGCGGGAACGTTCAGGACGGATCCGTCGTAACCGTAGATCTTGGGCTGCGTGCCTGGCCTGGTCCAGAAAGTCGGACAGTTGTTGGTGGGGGTGTCGCTCGTTTTGCACGAAAGGTTCGTGCGGCTGACGGGATT
>DASZJK010000313.1:0-1909 GCA_035948155.1 Candidatus Dormiibacterota bacterium | reverse complement strand
TTGATCACCATGTGCTGGCGAAAGACGCCCTCGAAAACGAAACCGAACCGCTCGGCGGCACGTCGAGAGGCGGCGTTGAGGGCGTCGCACTTCCATTCGAGGCGACGGTTTCCCAGGTCGAAGGCATACCGCGACATGAGGTAGATCGCCTCGGTCGCCTGGCGCGTCCTCTGAAGCCCGGGCGAGAGCCAGATGTGGCCGATCTCGATCACGCCGTTCGCAGGATCCATTCGCATGAAGCTGGCGAGGCCGCGCGCCGTGCTCGTGGTGCGGTCGAGGATCGCGAATGTCAGCGGATCATCCAGCGGCGCGCGCCGCTCGAGCCAACGCACGAACTCGTCGCGGCCCAAGAAGGGGCCGTAAGCGAGGTAGTCCCACGTCGCGTCAGCGTCCGCAGTTTGTGCGAAGAGGTCGTCTCCATGCTTCGAGGGGTCCAGCGGCTCGAGACCCACGAATTTGCCCTCGATGGGCTCGCGCGAGGGACGCCGGGCGGGGTGCCAATCCAACCTCTGCAATGTGCTTGCCTATTGTCCCGACAGTGGACCACACGGCGCCCGCGATCCTCGAGCTCGGACTTCTCCTGTTCCTCGCTGCTCTGGCGGGATGGGGGGCGCGGCTGCTTGGACTTCCGGCGGTGATTGGCTACCTGGCGGTCGGAATCATCGTCTCCCCGTTCACGCCCGGGTACGTCGCCAACCGCGATCAGCTCTCGATCCTCGCCGACGTCGGTGTGGTGCTGCTGCTTTTCGAGGTCGGCGTCGAGATCAATCCCATTCGTCTCGTACGGGAAGCACGAAAGCTCCTGGCTCTCGCTCCTTTGCAGGTGCTCGTCACCTGGGTCCTCAGCGCCGCGGCGTGTCTGGTCTTGGGGCTTCACCCCGCCGGTGCGGCGTTGGTCGGCCTATCGATCGCGATGTCGTCGAGCGTCGTGGTCGTCAACATCACGCGCAGCCGCCGCCGCACCACGGATCTGAGGACTGACGAGGTGTTGCTCAGCTGGAGCGTGGTGCAGGATTTGGTCGGCGTCAGCGCTGCCCTGGTGCTGGTCGTCGTCCTCGGCGTGGGCGGACACTCGGGCTTGGCCGCGATCGCCGGCGTGGCCGCGTTCCTCGTCCTGGCAGCGATCGCGGCGTTCCTGCTTCCGTGGCTGCTCGAGCAATTGCAGACCGAGCACGATCTTTTTCTGCTGGTCTCCGTCGCTGGAGGCCTGCTCGTGGCCGGCGTCGGATCGCGCTACTTCGGCATTCCGCTTGCGCTCGCCGCCTTCGTCGCCGGTCTGGTCATCACCGAGAGCCCCATCGCGACGGAGGCAAGACAGCGACTGCTGCCCTTCCGCGACCTGTTCGCGGTGATGTTTTTCGTCGCGCTCGGCACGGTCATCGACCCTGCCAGGTTGTCGCAGGCCGTCCCGTGGCTGATCACGTTCCTGCTTCTCGTCGTGGTGGCCAAGGGTCTTGTCGTGTGGCTGCTGGCGCGCCTGACGAAGCTTGGTGCGCGATCCGTGCAGCTTGCGATCGGCCTCTCCCAGGTTGGCGAGTTCAGCTACGTCCTCGCCGCGCTTGCCGTGGCTGCCGGCTTCATCACCCAGGAGGTCAACGCCGGCCTGGTGACTGCGGTGGTGGTGTCGATCGCCGCTTCCTCGATACTCGTGCGCGTCGCCAACAGGCCCACGCCTCAGGGCTAGCAGCTACTTGGCGCCCGTCACTCCGCCATCGACGATCAGGCCCGACGCCATCACAAACCGCGACTCATCCGAAGCCAGGTAGAGCGCGGCGCTCGCCACGTCTTCGGGGCGGCCCAGGTCGTTGCTCAGCTGGCGCTTGCGAATTGACGCGAGCCCCTCCTCGGGATCGGCGTAGGACTCTTTGAGGTACCGCTCGACGAACGGGGTGAGGATCGTGCCCGGGAG
>DASZJK010000312.1:0-5290 GCA_035948155.1 Candidatus Dormiibacterota bacterium | reverse complement strand
CGAGGACCGGCTCGCGGGCTTCGGCACGGCGTTCAGCCAACGCGGCCTTGGCCTCGATGGACAGCACGTCCTCACGACCTTGACCATCGGAATGCGGATGGCCGGCAGCAACGGACAGCGGTATGCCCGAGCCGGGATTGAGTCCGATCGAGAGGTCGTCCGCGAATTCATCGTGACGCACGAATCCATCACGGCGTTCATCGCGTCGGAATTCCCGATTGCGCAGCTCATTCGCGATGTGATGAGTGAGCTCGGGCGCCTCGATGGAACGATGATCACGTGCTTCGACTCGCCGCGCGATCGATTCGTCGAGCCTCACTTCACGCACATTCAGCAGGACGAACACGAGATCGGCTGCAGGGCCGTAGATCTCCTGCTCAGTCAGCTCGAGGGCACGCAAACGCCGAGCCGGTCAATCGTGCCCCACGAGCTGGTCAGGCTTCCCGAGTGAGCCTGCGCCGCTCGGCAGTGTTCTCGGCGAGCAGCCGGTACGGATAGTCGGGCGTGGGCGGGGCGCTCACCTCGTCGAGAAGGGCGACCTGTCGCTCGTCGAGAGCCAGCTCGCCGGCTTTGAGGTTGTCAGTCAACTGCTGAACCGAGCGCGCGCCGAGCAGGGGTGAGGTCACGGCCGGGCGGTCGGCCAGCCAGCGGAGAGCAACTCGCGCGGGCGGCACGCCAAGCTCGTCAGCCACTGCCTGGAGCGCGTCGACGATGCGCCAGGTGCGGTCCGAGTTGCGCCTGGAGTAGGCCTCGACCCCGCGGTTGGGGTCTTCGCCCAGGCGTGTTGGCCCGCTCGGCTGAGAGTCCCGCCTGTACTTGCCCGACAGCCATCCCTGGCCAAGCGGGCCCCAGGGAATGATGCTCAATCCCTGCTCCAGGCACACCGGCACGAGCTCCCACTCGATCTCCCGCACGAGCATGTTGTACTGGGGCTGGAGGGAGACGGGTCCGGCAATGCCCATGTGGCGCGCGGTCAGCACGGTTCGCTCCAGCTGCCAACCGGTGAAGTTGGAGACGCCGATGTAACGGACCTTGCCGGAGCGAACGAGCGAGTCGAAGGCGGAGAGCGTTTCCTCGATTGGCGTGGCCGGATCCCACTGGTGAGCCTGGTACAGGTCGATGTAATCGGTCTGCAGCCGGCGAAGGCTGCTGTCGCAAGCCCGCAAGATCCACCGCCGCGACAGGCCCTCCGAGTTACCAGAGTCGTCCATCCGCCCGCGACATTTGGTCGCGAGGATGATGGCGTCGCGGCGGCCAGGATTGGCGCGCAGCCAGCGCCCGATGATCTCCTCTGACGTGCCCTTCGGTCCGACCGGTGGATACACGTCGGCCGTGTCGACGAGGTTGCCGCCGCTCTCGAGATAGTGGTCGAGCAGCTGGACCGCGGCACCCTCATTGGCCTCCTGCCCGAAGGTCATCGTCCCGAGCGCGAACTCGGAAACCAGCACGCCGGTTCGACCAAGTAGACGTTTACGCATCGCGCAATCCAGCACCCTCCATGAGCCTCGATAGGTTCTCGTAGCTGATCGCGACGCTGTCCATCGGGCTGCGACGCGATTCGTCCTGTTCGACAATCAACCACCTCGTTTTCGCGCCGCGGCAGGCGTCGAGGATGTCCGCCCAGTCCAGGTTGCCCTCGCCAACCTCGGCCTGGTAAGGAGTGCCGCGATCGACCGCCATGTCCTTGCAGTGCACCAGCGGGGCACGTCCCGAGTAGCGGCGAATCCAGGCGGACGGGTTGGCGCCTCCGTGCTGCAGCCAGTAGGTGTCGAGCTCGAACGCCAGCGCATCGGGCGCCGTGGAGTCGAGCATCGTCTCCAGACCGGTTCGGTCGCCGAAGCGTTCGAGCTCGTAAGCGTGGTTGTGATACACGAGCTGGAGCCCGTGCCGGCGCAGTCTTCCTGCGAGCTCGCCGGCCTCGGCGGCGAAGCTGCGGAAGCCGTCGAGCGTGCGTTCCGCGTTGGGAAGCGCAGGCACGACGACAAAATCGCATCCCCATTCGCGGAACTCGGCCGCCACTCCGTCTGGGTCGGCCCGCAGTTGCTCGAGGGGCGAATGGCCCGCGAACGCGACAAGGCCGGCCCGCACAAGCTCCCGCCCGAAGTTCTGCCGTGCCGCCGGGCTGAGACCGGCCACCTCGACCGCGCGATAGCCGATCTCGCGGACGCGTGCCAGCACCCCACCCAGGGTGACGGGATCCTGCAGCTGGTCGCGAATTGTGTAGAGCTGAAGGGCGATCATCGGGCCAGCTCGAGGTCCACGTCGAGCGGCAACAGCGGCGGCCGGTCGCAGCTGCTCTCGACCCTGACCGCGTGGCCGGTCGCGTGCGACTCGAGGATGGAGACCATCACATCGAGAGAGTGGAACGCGAGGCGCCCCGATGCACGTGGCTGCTCACCATTGCGGATAGCCCGCGCCATGTCGATCACGCCGAGGCCGCGAAAGTTTCGGGGAGCCCGCGAATCGGTGTGCCGGTACGCCAGCGGGATCTCGCCCCATATTGAGTCCTCGTCCGCCGGTCGAAATCGCACCGGCCCTCCAAACGTGTTGGGGTCAGGAACGCTGAGGATGCCGCCGGCGCAGTAGATCTGGATGTTGGGCAGGTCGTGACCCGAGATCCCGAAGCTGGTGACCAGGGTGGCGATCGCCCCGCTCGCGAACTCGAGCGACGCGGACACGAACGTCGGGACGCTGACCTGGAAAGTTTCACCGGCGCGCGGTCCCCTGGTGGCTGTTCGCTCGGCATACAGGACGCGCGCCGCCGCCGCGACGCGCCGCACGGAGCCGAGCGCGCAAACGAGCGCGGTCACGTAGTAGGGACCGACGTCGAACAACGGACCGCCGCCGGGCTGGTAGAAGAAGGCGGGATTCTCGTGCCAGTTCTCGGGTCCGCGGCCGAGCATGAACGCGGAAGCGGCGAGCGGCTCACCGACGCGCCCGTCCGCGATCAGCTTCAGACAGGTCTGGATGCCGGCGCCGAGAAACGTGTCCGGCGCGCCTCCGACCACAAGCCGTTTGTCTGCCGCCGCTTCCAGGATGCGCAGACCGTCTTCCCTGGTCGTGGCGAAAGGCTTCTCGTTGTACACGTGCTTTCCCGCCTCGATCGCCGCCAGGCTGATGGAAGCGTGTGCGTTGGGCACGGTCAAGTTCACGACCAGCTCGACGCGCGGGTCGGCGAGAAGCTCCACGGTGGTGCGTGCGCTGGGAACACCAAACTGCGCGGCACGGGCCGCCGCACGCTCCGGGATCGCGTCGGCGCAGGCGAGCACCTCGACCTCACGCGATGCGGTCAGGTTCGTCAGGTAGGCGGCGCTGATGTTCCCGGAGCCGATCACTCCGATGCGCACGGGATCCGTCAGTCGCATGCCACCGCAGAGAAAGGCTAACGTTCTGGTGACGTGCAGACAGGCGCGAATCTCGAGGCAAAGCTGCGCCAGCTCGTCGCGGCGATCCATCCGCAGAGCCGGCCGCTGGACCTCGCCGCCCACACCGTTCGTGGTGAGCCGATCGCATATACCGAGGCGGCGCGTGCGGCGTATCGGCCGTTTCGCACCAACGAGCGATGGGGCCCGCCGTGGAGCACGACCTGGTTCCATGTGCGTGGACGCGTTCCTGCGGACTGGGCTGATCAGCGCGTAGTCGCAGTCTTCGACATCGGGTTCGCTGGCAACACGGGATTCACGTGCGAGGCTCTCGCTTGGCGAGACGGCAAACCGTGGCGCGGGGTCGACCCCAACCACCGCTGGCTCCCGATCGACACGACCGAGGTCGACTTCTACCTCGAGGCCTCAGCCATTCCCACGGCGGTCGTGGCCGGACCCGCGGAGGCGCCGTCAATGGTCGCGCTCCGCGAGTCGAACGAACCGGCCTTCGTCTTTCGGCAGGCTGAACTTCGGGTGCAGGACGAAGCAGCACGCGCCACCGCGCTCGATTTCAAAGTCCTGTACGAGCTGACCAGCGCGCTGCCCGATGGCGAAAAGCGATCCCAGCTCATCGATGTCTTGGAGCGTTTCGACGCGAGCGGCGACCCGGCCGACCTGAAGGCGGCTCTGGAACGCCCAAGCAGGTCGAGCCATCAAATCACCGCCGTGGGACATGCGCATATCGATACCGCGTGGCTGTGGCCCATGCGCGAGACACGCCGCAAATGCGCGCGAACCTTCTCGACGGCGCTGGCGCTCATGGACGAGTTTCCCGACTATGTGTTCGCGTGCTCTCAGCCGGCGCAGTACGCGTGGATGAAGGAGACCTATCCCTCGATCTACCAGGGAATCCGTGACAAGGTCGCGGCCGGACAGTGGGAACCCGTCGGCTCGATGTGGGTCGAGGCTGATTGCAACTTGCCTTCCGGGGAAGCGCTGGTTCGCCAGTTCCTGTACGGCAAACGGTTCTTCATGCAGGAGTTCGGGGTCGACACACGTGAACTGTGGTTGCCCGACGTCTTCGGGTACCCGGCTTCGCTGCCCCAGCTCATCGCTGAGTCCGGAGGCGAGTACTTCCTCACGCAAAAGCTTTCGTGGAACGACACCAATAAGCCCGCGCATCACACATTCATGTGGGAAGGGATCGACGGGACCGCAATCTTCACGCACTTTCCGCCGGCGGACACCTACAACGGGAACTTCAACGCCGCCGAGATCGTCCGCAGCGCGGCTGACTTCAAAGACAAGACACAATCGAACCGCTCCCTATACCTTTACGGCTGGGGCGACGGTGGCGGCGGCCCGGAGCCCGACATGATCGAGTCCGCGCGCAGACTTCGCACTCTCGATGGTGCGCCCCACGTGGAGCTGGGCCGGGCGGCGGAGTTCTTTTCGGCCGCCAAGCAAGAGGCCGATGACCTTACGACCTGGGTTGGCGAGCTCTATTTCGAGCTCCATCGTGGGACGTACACATCGCAGGCGCGAACCAAGCTGCTGAATCGACGGGCTGAGCAGGCAATGCGTGAGGCCGAGACCTGGGCGGTGGCCGCCGGCGACGTCTACCCGAGAGACGTCCTCGACGCTGCATGGAAGCGCCTGCTCATCAACCAGTTCCATGACGTGTTGCCGGGCTCGAGCATCGACTGGGTCTACGAGGACGCCGAATCCGAGCTCGAGGGTGTGATCGAGGTCGCGGGCGGTGTGATCGGCGCCGCCCTGGCGAAGGTTGCCGGCGACGGCCGCCAGCTGACGGTCTTCAACGTCAACTCCCATCCGAGGCGAGAGGTCATCGAAGTCGGCGGGAAAGCCATGTTGGTCGATGCACCGGCATGTGGCTGGGCGTCGATCGAAGCCGCAGCCTCGCCGGA
>DASZJK010000311.1:0-6683 GCA_035948155.1 Candidatus Dormiibacterota bacterium | reverse complement strand
CGCGACGTGCACCGCCTTGGGACGGTCGATGATCCGCATCCACAGGCAGTGCCCGGGATTTGACGTGATCGCCCTGACCTGCCGCTTCGAGCCGTCGAGGGCCTGGGCGAAGAACTTCTCCTTCGCCATCCAGAAGTCGCGGTTGAAACGCCACTTCAGGCCGGCGGCCTGCTCTTTGAGCACGGGCCGGCGTCGTGACATCCCGACCAGGCCTCGATACAGGTACGCCTGGACCTCGCAAAGGGCCGCGGGGCGCATCACGTCTGACCCGTCGACATTGGTCAGGGAATCGGCCGAGTCCTTCCATCCTGCGTTGCGGTACCGGACTCCGCGATCCTCGACGTATCCGTCGCCGTCGACGTCCCCGTGGCCCTTGCACCATTCGAGCGCGCCTTCGGCCGCCGGCCACAGCTCGTCGGCCAGCCTGCGATCGTGGGTCCAGCATTCGGTCTCCGTCAGCGCGCACAGGAACAGCGCGGTGGCGTCAACCGTGGTGTACAGGATGTGTGGCCACAGCCCGCGGTTGACCACCTCGCCGGTGCGGACCTCGTGAAGGATCTTGCCCGGCTCCTCCTGGCTGCCTTCGGCGATCAGCTTTCCCTGGTGTGCGGCCTGAAAGCGAAGGACGCCGCGCGCGATCTCGGGGTTGAAGTGGAGGAGGAGGATCGAGCTGATCAGCGTGTCTCGCCCGAACGGCACCGCGTACCACGGCAGCCCGCCGGTGGGGTAGAGGCCCGTGCCATACCGGTTCATCAGCATCCGGATGTCCGCGGTCGCCTGCTCCAGCAGCGCATTCAGGTCGGCGTTGTCGGTGCGCACAGACATGCACTCCGCGGCCCATCGCGGGTAGAGCTCGCGTGATTCCTCCAGGCCCGCGACGAAGTCGATCACCGGCTCGTCGTTGTCCGGGACCACGTCGAGGCGCAGCGAGAATTCGTCGCCCGGGCGAAGGCGCAGCTGGTGCGTCAGCCCCTCCGGGAATGCGATGACGCGCACGCGTCCTGCCGGCGACTCGAACCTCACCCCATCGACCGTCTTGGTCGGAAGCGCGGGGGTCGGATGGGCGAGCTCGGGCACCGCGCCGCGGATGCCGAGCATGGCCGCGAAGTCTGCCTCGGCCTCGACCTCGAGCACCGCATCGACCGTTCCCGCGGAAGGATTGGTGACCGTGATTCGCTCGTGCAGCCCGCGCTCGACGAATCGCGTTCGCGTGATCTGCAGCGGGCCAGACTCCGAGTCGAAGGTCGCCATCGCGTCGTCCGTCTGCAGCCCGTTGGCTGAGGGTTCGAAGCCGTCGACGAGGACGCGCAGCGCCGAGAGGATGCGGGTGTCGCCATCCCAGAGCCCGTCGCCCAGGAACTCGCCGGTCCGCATCGATCCGTCGCGGGCGGACACTGCGAAGAACCGGTCACGCTTGAGCATCACACGCTCGGAGATCAGCTGCCCAGCCGATTTCTGCGAGCTGAGGGCGGAGATGCCGACCGGATCTTTGGAGTCCAGGCGGCCGGATACGTGCGTTAGGGGCCCCGTCCCGTCGTCGTCGCGCACTACAGTGCGCTCCTAGCCGGGCCACCCCTGCCTTCGTCCCGGGCCGCCGGGAACTCCAAATCTCTCGGCCGGCCCACCGCCCTCATCTCGCGGCCGGTTAGTCTGCGTTACCGGGCCCTAATTCGCTCCGGTTAACGCAGAAGATTTTGGGGCCGAAGTCCTGGGCGAGGTTTCGAAGATCGGCCGCGAGCCGAGCGGGTAAGGCGTCCACTCGTTGCGCCCCAGAAGCTCGACCGCCATCGCCTCGAGGTCCCGCACACGCTGGTTCGCCCGGATGGCCTCGCGGATCGACAGGATGCCGACCGCAGGGTGTCGCCTCTCGATCACGTGCCGGAGCATGTTGAGGTGCGCGTTGTCCGGCACCCCCGGCTCTCGGATGCGCCTCACGGCGGCCCGCACGGTGGACTGCGTGCCGTCGATTGCTTCGCCTTTGCCAAAGTCGAACTTGTAGCTCGGGCTGCGTCCGGTGGCGCGCTTGGCGCCGCTGAGCTTGATCCACTTCGCGTTGTCGGCGCCCTTGCCGACGTCGATCACAAGCCGCACTGACCTGCCCTGGTGGGCGAAATGCGAGTTCATGCGCGCGTAGCTCTCGCGCTGGCCGGTGAAGCCTTCGTGGCGTCCGATCAAGAGCGGCGACTCCTCGTCGAGCTTGATGCGGTCGATCGGCGTGAGCAAAGAGATGATTGCGAAGGCGTGGGGGATGAGGTCCGCGATGACGCCGATGTCGGCCGCGGCGCCGGTTAGCGGCTGCTCCTCCAGGATCTCGATCCGGATCTCTTCGACGTTGTCGAGGAAGTCGCGAAGCGTCCGCTCCTCGGTCAGCAGCAGACCCAGAAGCCGGACCTCGAGCTTGAAGTAGTAGTGGTCGGCGGCAACGATCTCGACCCCGCCCGGTGCCGTGTCGAGGAACTTCCGGTATTCATCGGGAGGCGCGCCCAACGGTTTTTCGATCAGGACCACGTCGCTGAGGTCGTAGTAGTGCTCGAGCGTCGGCAGATGCGTCGCCGCCGGAGTCGCGATGTAGGTGATGACGTAGGAGCTGGACTCCAGCTCGCGCGCGAGCTGGTCATGGGCCGGAGAGCTGTGGCTGTCCCAGTAGAAGGAGTCGCCGTGCGTCCGAACCTCCTCCTCCTTCACGCCGAGACGGTCGCGCGCGCCTGGGTTGTCCTGCTCGACGACGTGCGTCCGGAAGTTGAAGAATTGCTTCAGCGTCAGCAGGTGCTGGTACGCCTTCTGCCCCCACTGGCCGAAGCCGATCAGGACGAAATCCTTCTGCAGGTGGTGCTCTTCTTCGGCCAGTGCATGGAGCCGCGCGTTCTTGATCGCCACCGCTGCCTGGACCGAGAGCGCCTGCGCGCGCGCGACCTCATCCGGCCTGAAGCGGCGGTTGCGGTCGCGCTGCACGAGCACCGCCGCGCCGATCGCCTGCTCGTCTGCGACCAGCGGCAGTGCCATCAGCGATCGCGCGCCAAAAGTGCGCGCGTAAGCGGGGTCGACCTGCGGGCTGCCGGCGATGTCGTCGATCACGACGGGTTCGCCCCTGTCCATCACGTCAAAAAGGAAGGAGCCGGCCGTGCGCTCGCCGTGCTGGCGGCGCCACAGGTCCTCCAGGTCGGAGGCGGCGGCGCCGTACCAGCCCTCGCGATCCTCTTCATAGAGCGCGATCTGGCAGAGCGACGCGTCGACCAGGCGGGCCAGGTTCTGCGCCACCAACGTCAGCGTCTGGTCGAGGTCGATCGAGCTCGCGATCGCCTTGCTGACGTCCACGACCAGCTCGAGCTGCTCGGCGTGGCGCTGCGCCTCCTCATACAGACGCGCGGTCTCGACGGCGACCGCCAGCTGTCCCGCCGCGGCGCGCAGCGCCTCGACCTGCCCCCAATCCGGCCGGCGCTGGTCGGAGCGGTGATATCCCACCTCGAGCACGCCGGTTGCGCGTTTCGACTGGTCGCTTCCGAACGGCACGAATATGCGGATGAGGTCCTTGTGGCCGCCGCGGTCGAACACCTCGCCCGCGAGCGTGAACGGCGCCTCGTCGCCGTGGCCTCGGTCGGTCGCGCCGATCAGACACACGAGGACCGTCCCGAGCACCATGCCGTTGCTGTAGACGATCGGCACCTCGGTCCACACGGACGCGACCGGGATGCCGCCGTTGATGACGTCGGCATGCTCGCCCGACGGATACGCGCCCACGACCACCGGCTGCCAGGTGCGCGCGACGTAGACGAGGACGTCCTCCGGTGCGAGGACGCGGTCCTCTTCGGTCGTTGTCCACCGCGACGACTTCTGCTCCGCAGTGACCGCGCCGGCGGCCATCTTGACCACGGTCGCGCCGTCCTCGCGCTCGTCGAGGAGGTTGACCGTCGCGAAGTTGAAGTCGAACTCCGGCACATCGGAATCGGTGAGGTGGCCGACGACCGCATCGATGACGTCGTGACGGGTTGCGCCCGGACGCAACATCGCGGTGGTCATATTCCCAAGCGCGCTGAGCAGCCGGTTCGAGTTCTCGAGGTCGGCGATGAGCCGCTGCGACGCCAGCGCGCCGCCGATCAGCTGCGCGCCCGCCTTCAGCATCTCGTCCGTCGACGGCGCGCGCCGCACCGTGGCGAGGCGGTCGCGGCTGAGGACGACGAGATATCCGTGTGGATCGTCGGGTTTGCCGAGCGCGTAGGTCGCGATGGGGTGCAGGTCCGCCTCATCAGTGGCCGCGCCGAGCACCTTGTCGATGGCCGTCTCCCAACCGATGGAGGCATCGGACCGGTCGACGCGCATAGGCGCTGCCACCCGTAGATGCGCCGTGACCAGCTCGAGGTACGAGCGCTGGTGGCCGAACTGGTAGATCGCCGCCCCGTCGAGGTTGCTCGCCATCAACAGGTCGGCGAGAGCGATCGACAGGAGCCGGCGCAGCTCCTTGGCGTCGGTTCGCGCGTCGCCGACTGGGGTGGTGAGGAGCGAGGTCAGGCGGCTGAGGCCGTCGAGCGCGGAGCGCTCCGCCATCTCGAGCGCGTTCTGAACCAGCCCCGCCGCGGTCGCAGCCTTGCGCTCCAGCTCGCGCAGCCGGGCGTCGTCCGGCGCCTTCTCCCGGCTGCGGTAGTTGAGGTAGACGAGCCCCAGGAGCCGGTCGCCGGCGATCAGCGGGAGCCCGATCGTCGACTGGATCTGGTAGCGGCGGATGAACGTCGAGTCGATCTCGGCCGGCGCGTTGCGGGCCACGAGCCGCTGACGGGTCGCGGTGAGCCACACCGTCGAGCCGTAGTGGTGCACGCCGAGCTCGTCCGGCACCTTGCCCTGCTGCTCGTCGGTGAGGTAGCGCGTGAGCTGCTCGTGCATGTCGGTGAGGGAGTCGAGCAGGCTCTCCTGGGGCTGACCGGTGGCGAACGGCGCGTAGTACGCGTTGGTCGACTCCTCATAAAGGAAGACGGAGACGATCTCGGCGCCGGAGGCGTGCTGGAAGTCGGCCACGATGCCGCGGAGCACGGCGGCGAGGCCGGAGTTGCTTTCGACGGGAGGGCGGATCACGTCCGCCTCACGTTTCTACTCAACGCCACCAAGGACGCGATCATCGCTCAAAGCTCGCGCTTTCGCCACGGCGCCCAGCCAATACGCGCTCCCTCGCGGGTGTCGCGTGAAAGTCTCGCGGTCAACCGCAACCAGCCCAAACGTCGGCGCGTAGCCCAGCGTCCACTCGAAGTTGTCGAGCAGGGACCAGTACATGTAGCTGCGCACGTCGATGCCCTCGGCCAGGCAGGCCAGCGTCTCGCGCAGTGCGATGTTGACGTAGGCGATCCGCTTCTCGTCGTTCGACGTGGCGATGCCGCTCTCGGTGACGAGGATCGGCACCCCCGGGCAGCTGCGGTGCGCGCGGCGGATGGCGCTGCCCAGCGCCTGCGGGTAGAACTCGTAGCCCATCTGGGTCGTCTCGTCGGTCTCGACCAGCTCGCGCATGGTGTCGCTCCAGTCGTGGCCCGGGCTCCGCGGACCCTCCGGCCCATAGCGAAAGCGTGTGTAGGTCTGGACGCCGACGAAGTCGTCCTGCCGTGCGAGCTCGAAGAACCAGTCGTTGACCTTCGACTCCAGCTCGAGGGAGCTCGACCCGGGCTGCGCGCCGTCCTCGTATTGAATGTCCGGGATCGCGAGGGTCACGCCCGCGGGGATACCGGCCCGGGAGCGAATCGCCGCCGCGCCGCGGCGGTGCGCCTCCAGGAGGTTGTCCACGGCTCGCTGCGCGCCTTCCCGGTCGTGGGTGTGGCCGGGCGGATTGATTCCCAGCAGCCATCCGCTCGAGCCCAGGCCCTGCGGCTCGTTGATGGT
Organism: Candidatus Dormiibacterota bacterium; assembly: GCA_035948155.1. Lineage (GTDB taxonomy): Bacteria > Chloroflexota > Dormibacteria > Dormibacterales > Dormibacteraceae > 40CM-4-65-16. The sequence continues at coordinate 827 of DASZJK010000311.1, read as the reverse complement.
GCAGGCGTATGCGATGCGGTCGCCCAGAGCGGCGGCCACGCGGTCGCAGTACCGCTCGAACAGCTCCGGAAAGCGCTCGTGCGCGAAGCCTCCAAGCTCATGCAGCCACCGGGGATTGGTGAAATGGTGGAAGGTGACCATCGGCACCACCCCGTGCTCGTGGCAGGCGTCCAGGATGCGCCGGTAGTGCGCCAGCGCCGCGCGTGAGAACTCGCCCTCGGCGGGCTCGATCCGAGCCCACTCGACCCCGAAACGGAAGGAGTTGAGGCCGAACGAAGCCAGCATCGCCACGTCCTGGCTGTATCGGTGGTAGAAGTCCACCGCGTCACCCGACGGCTCCCGGCAAGGAGTGTCAGTGATGTGCTCCCACCACCACCAGTCGGTGTTCACGTTGCCGCCCTCCGTCTGGTAGGCGGAGATCGAGGCGCCGAACAGGAAGCCGTCTGGAAAGCGCGTGGAGTCGTTCATCGACGGGCAGTCTAGGGCTCCACACAAGGCGACAATTGACAAGCTGCCGGGGCCTGCCTACGATAACCAAAGTCGCTTAGGCGAACGTTCGTCTACGTGCCTGGTGGTGGAGTAGTCCTGGTTGCCGGCGCACTCTCGCCCCGGTCTCTCCCGGGAAGAAGGCAACAGGAGGCAATCCGGCCCCGGCCAGCGCCGGGATTGGGAGGAGAGCAGTAGATGCCCGAGGTCTTAGCGAGACGTCGTTCGCGAGTGGTTGCGCTTGGTCTCGGCGCACTCTTTGTGCTCGCGGCCTGTGGCGGAGGAGGCGGCGGCGGCAACGGGGCCAACAGCGGATCCTCCACCGACGTAACCGTCTGGAC
>DASZJK010000310.1:0-3284 GCA_035948155.1 Candidatus Dormiibacterota bacterium | reverse complement strand
GCCAAGTCTTTGCGGCCGGGTGCGGTAGTCGTCCTTGCCCATCGGTTTCGCCAGCGGTTCCAGTGCGCTGCGCAGCTGCGCTCCACCGACCGGATCGAGCATTCCGACCAGATAGAAGGACCCATCGTCCTGCCGGTTCATATGCAGCTCGTTGCCGTGCACCTGGCCGGCTTGCTCCTCGGCGTATCTCTTGGGGTCGACCGCGTGCCGGTAGTGCAGGCACTGGTAGTGGAACTTGCCCGGTGAATTCTCCTCGGCCAGTTGGAGAAGCCTCTTCTCGTCGAATGCCTCGCCAACTGCGTTAGCCGTGCGCGTCATCACCGTCAGGTGGGCGAAGCCGATGTCGCCGTGGTTCATGGACTGCACGGTCTGGACCAGGTCGTCGGCCCGCTTGCCGACCGCGATCCGGTCGGCCGCGGCATTCGAGGTCATGTGACAGTTGTGGCGGATCCAGTCGATCCCGCTGTTGGCGCCCTGGTGATCCCAGTACATCTCCAGGTCGAATTCAGCCGCCACCCGAGAAAACTCGAGATCCAGCTTGTCGATGGCGTGTCGAAGAAGAACGAGGAGTTCGGCCTTCTCGTGCCTCATGAGCATCGGGTCGAACGCAAGATCAAGCACTTAGACATCATACGCAAATTTGTTCGATATTTCAAGTAAAAAGCAGTAAATTTACGTCTGCCAATCGCAACCCAAGGGCAACCAGGTCGATCCCGGTCCACCCCGTCACAGCCTTTCTGACCTAGCAGCGAGGCATCCAGCGAGCGACTTAATAGAATCCAGGCGCCAAGATGGCTGCCCAACCACCTGACCAACCCGCGTGGCTGGACCAACCCGCCACCTCTCTCGCGCCGCCACCTGACGCCACGCCGGCGGCGCCCCAAGAAATCCCCGCCTGGGTCCCCCCGCAGCCGAGGAGCTCGCGGTTGTGGATCTACCTGGCCGGACTGCTCCTGATCATCGTCATCGCGGGCGGAGGCATCTGGGTCCGCGGCCAGCTCCTCGCCAACCAGGCAAGTGACCAGGCAGCGGCGCTGTCCTCACCGACCCCTGTGCTCTCCGACCACGAGCGCGCCGACCGCTTCCTGAATGTCCAGCTCACGCCGGCCTTCGCCGCCCTGGTCGCGCCTCTTCAGAACGTCGAGAAGGACTGCAGCCCGAAGACCATGGTCCCCGCGTGCAAGCCCGACCTCATCGCCACCAACCAGGCGATGATCGCCGGGGACGACGCATTGAACCAGCAGCGCGACATCCCTGCCTGCATCGCCCGCGAGGTCAATCAGTTCAAATACGACTGGCAGGGCATGGAGCAAGGCGTGAGCCTCGCGATCAGCGGCTACAACAACAACAGCTACGACCTGTACCTACAGGGAATGGTCAAGTTCGCCGAGATCGCGCAGTACATCAAGCCGGATATGGACAGGATCACGACCGCGGAGAAGAGCTGCCCCCAGAGCACCCACTAGACGACTCATCAGGCACAAGGCCTAGAGGGCAAATGTCGAGGACCCACAAAATCTAGGTTCTCAACCCGCCCGGGAGCCGATATAATCCCCGCAACCCGCCAAGCAGTCATATCCATCGTCGTTCCAGGAGGCGTTCCAGCACAGTTTTGTCGCGGCGGAAGAAAACCGTGGGTCTCGACCTGGGGACATCCCGGGTCGCGGTGGTCATAGCAGAGTCTGACGGCGGCGACGGTGTCGCCGGTGCCGGGTCGGCCGTGACGATCCTGGGCGTAGGCGAGAGCCCATCCGACGGCCTGCGCAAAGGCGTGGTCGTCAACCTCGAGAAGTGCATCGCCTCCATCCAGCACGCAACCGTGCAGGCGGAGCGCATGGCGGGACAGAAGATCGACTCGGTTGTCGTCTCGCTCGGCGGCACCCACCTGTGGAGCCAGAACAGCACGGGCGTCGTTGCGGTCGCGCACCCCGACCACGAGATCGAGGACGACGACGTGCAGCGTGTGGTCGAGGCGTCCAAGGCCATCAGCGTGCCGAGCGACCGGCAGGTCGTCCACGTGATCCCTCGCGCCTACACGGTCGACGGCCAGGACGGCGTGCGCGACGCGGTCGGCATGACCGGTCACCGCCTCGAGGTCGAGACCAACATCATCACGGGTGCGCAAACCGCGATCCAGAACGTGATCAAGTGCGTCCACGGCGCCGGCTTCGACGTCGAGGACGTGGTGGCGGCCGGGCTCGCGGGCGGCGAAGGAGTGCTCAGCGCGCAGGAGATCGAGCTCGGCGTCTGCCTGGTCGAGATCGGCGCCGGAACCACCAACGTCGTGGTCTACAACGACGGATCGGCGAGACACCTCGCCGTCCTGCCGGTCGGCGGCAACCACGTCACCAGCGACATCGCCATCGGGCTGCGCACGACGCTCGACGAGGCCGAGAACCTGAAGCTCAACTACGGCCACGCGCTGCCCGACGTGATCGACCAGGGCGAACGCGTCGAGGTGAGGCAGGTGGGAGGCGACCGCATCCAGGCTCTGCCGCGCAAGTTCCTCGCCGAGATCATCGGCCCCCGCATGGTCGAGATCTTCCAGATGGCGCGCGAAGAGGTTCGCAAGTCGGGCTTCGACCAGCTGCTTCCCGCCGGCGTCGTGGTTGCCGGCGGCGGTTCGAGGCTCATGGGAACGATGGACTCCGCGCAGTCGGTGTTCAACACGTCGGCGCGACTCGGTCAGCCGCTGGGGTTGGCCGGTCTCGCGGACAGGGCGCACGGCCCGTCGTTTGCCGTCGCCGCCGGGCTGGTGAAGTGGGGAGCGCGCGCGCGGACCGAGTACGCAAACACGCGCCAGCCAGTCACCTTCGGCAGCACGTACCAAAAAACAGTGAGGTGGCTGAGAGATTTTTTCTAGAGAACACACCAAGAACCAGCTCGAGCTCGCCATGGCAAAGCGAAATGCGAAGGAGGATCACCTGATCGAGATGAAAGAGAGCCAGTTGCACGAGGGGCGGGCGCGAATCAAGGTCGTCGGCTGCGGCGGCGGCGGCGGCAACGCCGTCAACCGCATGATCTCCAAGGCCTTGAAGGTCGAGTTCGTAGCCGTCAACACCGACAAGCAGGCGCTCGAGCGCTGCCAGGCCGACGTCAAGGTCCAGATCGGCAACAAGGTCACAAGGGGCCTGGGCGCCGGCGGTGACTGGACGCGCGGGCGAGACGCGGCGGACGAGTCCCGGACCGAGCTGTCCGCGGTCGTCCAGGACTCCGACATGGTGTTCATCACAGCCGGCATGGGCGGTGGGACAGGCACCGGTTCGGCGGCCACCGTCGCCGAG
>DASZJK010000309.1:0-7929 GCA_035948155.1 Candidatus Dormiibacterota bacterium | reverse complement strand
GCCCCTCCGGCGCTGCGCGCCACCTCCCCACTTCGTGGGGAGGACTAGCTATACCCCGATCGGGTCGCGGACCAGTACGATCGTGGTTCGGCCCGGGACGAAGTCCCGCTCCAGGATCAGGGTGCGCGTGATCTGCGTGCCCACCCCAAGCACTTCCCGCAGACGCGCGTCCTCGTAGGGGAACACGTACTCCTCGATGCGGCGAAATGCCGTGTCCAGGTCGGGAACGATCTTCTGCGCGCCGATCACGAGGATCAGCTTCCCGGCGCCGGACGCGATCGGTCCGATCTGGCTCCCGCTGGCCGAGGTGATGACGATCTGTCCGGCCTCGGTGACGGCGTGGGCGCTGTTGACCATCACGTCGGGGGCGGCGCCCAGCTTGCGCATCTCGTCGCGCTGGGTGCGCTGATCCATCTTCATGGTCGTCCGGCGGACAAAGTCGTACCGCTCGTTCTCCATGAATTCCTTGAACAGTCCGGCGTCCTCGAGCGTCTTGGACTTGCCCGAGTGGACCTTCGCGCCCTCCGGGATCCGCTTCATGACCTCGGCCTTCGCCTCTTCTCCGTTCTGCACGATCACGACCTCGAAGTTGCGCTCGCGCAGCCTTCCCGCCAGCGCCTCGAGCTCCGCCTCGGACGCCGGCGCCGCGAAATCAACGGTGCCCATCGCCATCCCCTACTCTTCTCCTAGCAATAATTGCTGACGCAACTATAGAAGGAACAACTTTGCCGGCTCAAACTATTCCAGTAGGCATGGCTGACACGAAGGAGCAGGTCACCGCGTGGATGAACCTCCAACAGGTGAACCGCGTCCTCGAGGGTCTGCTCGAGCACCGGGTCAGGGAGGTCGCAGACCTCTCGCTGCCCGAATACGAGGCCCTTTTCAGGCTCCAGATCGCCAGCGGACACCCGCTGCACATGAGTGAGATCGCCTCCCAGCTGATCAACAGCCCGAGCGGCATGACTCGTATCGCGGACCGGCTGGAAAAGGACGGTCTGATCGAGCGCGAGACGCCGCCAGACAACCGCCGAGTGGTGCTCGTCACTCTCACGGACCGCGGGCGCAAGGTTCTCGACCAGGCCGACCAGGCGTTTCGGGAGGCGCTTCGCGAGTCCTTTTCCTCCCACCTGTCAGAGACGGAGCTGAATGACCTGCGTCGAATCATGCGCAAGCTGCTCGAGGGCAACAGCGCCTGGACAGCGGCTAGGTGCTCGCCCGGCGAGCCTCCAGCATCCTCCTGACGATCGGGCTCGGCTCCTTCGGCTGCCACGCCCGGTAGGCCTCGCGCAGAGGCACCGGCCACTCGACATCCAGGTCGACACGCGTCCCGAACGCTGCAGCGCCGGCCAACACGCTCAGAGCAAGCTCCAGGACGCGCCGCTGCATGACCCGGTCGCCGGCCATGCCGAACGGGTGCCCGTAAGGAAATTCAACGCCAACGATCCGCGGCGCCCGACGCTCTTCAGCCAGCGCCGGCATCATCGTCACGACCACAGTCGGGATTCCCGCAGCCTCGATCCAGCGTGCCAGCACGGGCACGTTCATGCAGCAGTCGGGTCAAGCGGGAGCAAGGACAAGCGCGTCCGCGCCCTGCTCGCGGAGATTCGACACGATCGCGGGCGCGGTGGTCGAGTGCCAGTCGCGGAGGTTCCTGTCCTGGTAGCCCATCACTGCGATATGCGAATCGACCACGCCGCCTATCACGCCTTCCGACGACAGCTGCGAAAGCAGCCGCCTGGGCAGCGCAATCTCCGGATCAGCGAGCAGGTCCTCGTCATTTATATGGAGGTGCGCCACACCGAGGTCCGGCGCCGACGAGGGGATGGCTCGCCACGTCGGATCGCCCCACTCCGGTCTCTCACGTTCTCCGTCCAGGTCGAATGCCGCGTGCGAGCCGCGCGCGTAAAGACCGGCCGAGGTCAGCAGCGCGATTCGCGACCCCGCCAGACGTTTCGAGAAGGGCGCCCACACCGGCCCGTCCTCGCCTGGGAACGGCCCCTTCCCCTCAAATAGAGGGCGGAATGTCCGGGGCAGGAACCGATAGCTGTCGACGATCAACGTCCGAAGTTGGACAGCGTGCCGCTGAGCACCGGCATCACGAAGCCGCCGACCTCGACCCGGCTCGGTATCTCGGCGTCATCGTCATAGGTCAGAGAGATGTGCAGGAAGCTCTGCCGTCCCATCTTCGTCCCCTGCTCGCTGATGATCGTCACCTCCGGCGCCCGCGCGACCAGGCCGTACTTGACCGCGAACGCTCCCAGCGGACCGCTCGCCGAACCGGTTGCAGCATCCTCGGGAATCTCGATCCCCAGGCAGCGGCTGTAGAGACGATGCTTGCCCACCACCGTGAAGATGAACAGCGCGATCGCCTTTTCGTGGAGCAGCGGCGCCAGCCTGGCCGGGTCGGCGACTGCCGCGTCCACGGCGCGCTTGGTACTCAGAGCCATGAATAGGAACGGCGTGCCGGTCGTCGCGACCTGCGCCGGGACATTGGCGACGACGTCCGACTGCGCGAGCCCGATCGCACCAGCCAGTTCACCATGCGGAAAGACCTCTCCGTACCCGAGGGCGGGAAACGTCATCCAGAACTGGATCTGATCGCCCCTCCTGACGCCGCGTACCGGTACAGGTCCGACCCTCTCTTCCAGCGTGAACTCCAGCGAATCGACCATCCCTTCGTGGTGCATCACCCAGGCGGTGCCGATGGTTGGATGGCCCGCGAACTGCATCTCGAACTCGGGGTTGAAGATGCGGACACGCGCGGCGTGCGACGCATCGTCAGGAGGGAGGATGAACGTCGTCTCCGAAAAGTTCATCTCGCGCGCGATCTTTTGCATCAGGTCCGAAGGCATGTCGCGACCGTCGAGCACGACCGCGAGCTGGTTGCCCGCGAGCGCCTTCTCGGTGAAGACGTCGACTATTCGGACCTGGCGCGGATGATCAGACATGTCGTTGTTCCGTGTGCGAGCAGCTTGCCGGATTTGATCGCGGTCAGCTTGCCTTCCGCGGTGGCGATGGTCGAGCCCCGGTACACGATCAGGCCCTCCGACCGCACACGTCCGGTGTCGAGCGTGATCGGCCGCACGAAGTTGGTCTTCACCTCGAGCGTCGTGTAACGTTCGCCGACGCCCAGCATCGACTGCACGGCGCAGCCCATCGCCGAGTCGAGCAGCGTCATCGCGTATCCGCCATGCACGACGCCGATCGGGTTGTAGAGGTACTCGGCCGGCTCGCCCTCGAAAATCGCGCGGCCCTCTTCGAAGAGCGCGCCGTCGAATCCCATCAGGACTGCGATCGGGGGCGGCGGGAGCTCCCCCCGGCTGAGCTCGCGGAGCAGCTCCAGTCCAGTCTTGCCCGGCGCCGCGCGCATGAGCGTGAACGGATCTTCCCAGGTGATCGTGCGTGAGCGGGGGCTCTTCGTTTCCATGCCTACCCTGAAACGGCCGAGATCGCGGCCAGAATTCCGAGAAGAACGATAGCCGCGCCGCTGAACAGGCTCAGACCGCGCAGCACGCGCGGCGTCATCCGCGTCCGCAGCACAGAAGTGGCGGACACCAACAGGAGCCACCACGCCGCCGAGCCACACAGCACACCGAGCGTCACGGCCGCCGGTTTGACGAGCGACCCGCTGGTGCCAAGTCCCAACGCGGCCGCAAGCGCGGCAAACGACAGGATCGTGGCCGGGTTGGTGATCGTCAAGCCCACCGTCGACGCGTAGGCCCAGGCGAGGCTCGTCTTCGTGACCGGCTCGTTTCCAGGTCCTGACGACGCTTTGCGTTCGAGCAGGATCCGCGCACCGAGCGCTATGAGGACGGCGCCGCCGATGATCGCCAGCGGCCGCCGCCCTGCCACGAATGCCGACGTCAGCGCCGCCACCCCGAACGTCGCGATGGCTGCGTAGAAGCCGTCGACGGTGGCGACCCCAAACCCTGAGAAGAGGCCCGTCAGGCGGCCCGAGGCGAGGGTGCGTCTAACGCACAGGAAGAAGATCGGGCCGGGCGAGGCTGCCACGGCAAAGCCCAGGGCGAAGCCCCTGAGCAACAGGCTGAACACCGCATCCTCGCATCGCCCGGCAATTGTATTAGGGCGTTGCGTAGGCGTATCGCGGGCGATCCTTTACCCGCGTTCAGTCCGCCCGCACCCTATCCTCAACGCAAATGGAAATCGTCCGCAACGTCTTCCGCCACAAGCTGCGCAGCTCGCTCACGATCCTCGGCATCCTCATCGGGGTCCTCGCGCTGACGACGATGGGAGCGCTGGCTGAGAACTTCAACGCGCTGATCGACGGAGGCGTGAAGTATTTCGGCCAGAGCATCCAGGTCGGTGCGCCCGACGGTCAGGCATCGATCCTTCCGATCAGCAAGATCGACGAGATCAAGAACGTCCAGGGGGTCCAGGCCGCGTTTGGCGGTTACGGATTTCAGGCCAAGCCCGGCCAGATCACGACCGTCAGCCTCGGCGTGCCCGACGAGATACTCGCGGGCGAGCCGGCCGAGAACAACTGGAGCGCGCTGAAGCTGACGACCGCGTCGGGCCATTACCTCACCGGCACGCAGGGCGAGGTGGTGCTCGGCTCTTCGATCGACAAGGAGTTCAACAAGAAGGTCGGCGACACCATCGACCTGCCGGTCCGGCCGGCCGACGCCAAGCCGGACTTCGTCAGCCACTCATTCACCGTGGTCGGCATCCTGGACAAGACACGGACCGCGCCCGACAGCTTCGCCTACATCAACATCGCCGATGGGCAGATGCTGTTGCACGACCAGCTGCCGATCGCGATCCGCGACTCGGTGGACGTGACCCAGGTGACCGAGAACATCGACGTCTACGGCAAGCCGGGAAGCTCCCTCAGCGACCTGGATCGGATCGCCAACCGCATCAACCAGCAGGTTTCAGGCGTCAAGGCAACGCGGCCCAGCGACCTGGTGAACAGCTTCAAGTCCGGCGGCGCCATCTTCACTGCCATCACCACCGCCGCCGCCCTGCTGGCGCTGGTCATCGGCGGCCTTTCGGTCGTGAACACGATGTTCATGGCCGTGGCTGAGCGCGTCAGGGAGATCGGCCTGAAGAAGGCTGTGGGCGCAACGACCTTCAACGTGATGAGCGAGTTCCTGCTCGAGGCGACTTTCATCGGGTTCGTCGGAGGCGTGCTCGGCTACGGCATCGGTGCGCTGATCACGATCATCGTCAACGCCACCACGCCCGCCGGTCAACCGACGCTGTTTCTGATCACGCTGAACCTCACGATCCTGTCGATCGGTTTCGCCGTGGTGCTGGGCGCGGTCGCGGGCGTGCTGCCGGCGTGGCGCGCGGCGCGCATGGATCCCGTGCTCGCGCTGAGGACCGAGTAGATGGCCGGCGTCGAGCTCGTAAACCTGACGAAGAACTACAAACGCGGGTCGGAGATCATCCGAGCCCTCGACGGCGTGACGCTGACCATCGAGCCGGGCGAGTTCGTCGCGGTCGTCGGGCGGTCGGGAAGCGGCAAGACGACGATGCTCGACCTGCTCGGCCTGCTGCTCAAGCCCACCTCGGGCAACCTGCTCATCGACGGTGTCGACACCACCAAGCTCGGCGACCGCGATCGAGCGCGCATGCGCGCGCGCAAGGTCGGGTTCGTGTTCCAGGAGTACAACCTGCTCGCTGGCCTGAACGTGCTCGAGAACGTCATGCTGCCGCGGCGCTACGTCCGTGACGGCACCGACGGGCGTGCACGGGCAGTCGAGCTCATCGACCGCGTCGGGCTTACAGACCGCATCAAGCACCGGCCGACTGAGCTTTCGGGAGGGCAGATGCAGCGCGTGGCCATCGCCCGGTCGATGGTCAACCGGCCGTCGCTGATCCTGCTCGATGAGCCGACCGGCGCGGTCGACACAGAGACGGCGCAGCAGCTGGTCGACCTACTCAAGCAGCTCAACGCCGAGGAGAAGGTCACGATCGTCCTGGTCACGCACGACCTGGACGTTGCCGGTGAGGCGCGGCGGCACATCCGGCTGAAGGACGGAAGGGTTTTGAGCGACGAGCTCGTCAAGGAGACGGTGCCGGCCTAGGCGGCTGAATCGTTACTCCCTCGATTTATCCTTCGTTAACCAGCCATGGCCCGCCGCCTGCTCATCACCCTGGGCGTCGTCGTCGCCCTGATCGTCGCCGCGGTCGTGGCAGGCGCCGCCTACACCGCGCTGAAATCACCGCTCTCGCTCCAGTCGACGACGAACCTTGCACCTGAAAACTGCTCGCCCGGACCGTGCACCGACCTGCAGGGCTACACGATCTGGATTTCCAATGTTCGCGTTGACAACGACATCGTGCGCATGACGGTCAAGTTCAAGAACTCGAGCCCGTCGACGCATGCGGCGCCGGAGGACCTTACGCTCATCGACTCCGAGCGCCGGCAGGGCAGCCTGATCACAGACGCCCCCAACTGCAAGACGTTTCCGCGTACCGACTTCCACAAGGGCGCGACCTTCGGCCCGGTCGACGTGTGCTTCCGCGTGACCAACTCAACGCCGCCCTTCATCCTTCACTGGTCGCCGGACCTGGGTGCCTTCTGCTGCGAGACAAATCTCACGATCTGGCCTTCCTGAGCTTCAGTGCGGGGTTGGCGCGACAGGCGTGAAGCCGCCGCGCGCGGATACGATCACCGCTGGATCATGGCGGTGCGGCATCCGACCGTTGTGGTAACCGGCGCGCGGGGGGCGATCGGATCGGCCACGGTCGAGGTCTTGAGGCAGCGGGGCGCGACGGTCATCACGTTGAATCGACCGGGATTGGACCTCGGGTCTCTTGCATCGGTGCGCACGGCCGCGCGCGAGCTCTCCCGCCAGGTGGCGCACATCGATGCACTCCTCCATATCGCGGCAGTTTTCACGACCCGGTATCAGAAATCACCGGACGGTTATGAGCTGATGTTTGCCACCAATCACCTCGGGCCTTTTCTGTTGACGAACCTGCTGCGCGACAAGCTGATGGGCGCCGGCCGCGTGATCACTGTCACCGCTCCCTCGCGAACGCACGTCGATGTGGATCGCTTGCTCGATCGCAACCGGTTTGGCGCCATGCATAACTTCGGCGCGTCGAAGGCGGCGAACCTCATGTTCACCTTCGAGCTGGCACGGCGGGGCCATCGCTGGGACGTGCGGGCAAATGCGTTCCATCCCGGGATCGTGAAGTCGAACCTGATGCGTGAGACTCCTGCGATGGTTCGCTTCGCCCAGAACGTGTTCGGGAGCCCGCCCGACCGGGCGGCCCAGGACCTGGTGGACCTTGCACTGTCACCCGCCCATGCGGGGACGACGGGCTGGCTGTTCAAGGGTTTGAAGCGCATCGACGCGCCGAAGGCGGCATCCGACGTCTCGGCTCAAGGCGTGCTCTGGAAACGGAGCGCGGAGCTGGTCGAGCTCGAGGGAACCGGCTTCTAGCGATCCTCGCGAGTCGTTCACAACTCCCTCACAACTCCCCGGAAGGATGAGGTCCAGCAGCAAATCTCGTTCACACCAAAAGGAGTGACTCGACATGAGACGCGGTTTCGGTTTGGTCGGTCTGCTGGCGGCGACGATCTTTCTCGTCATCGTCGGCGTGATCGCTTACAACATCGGTTGGTCGGACGGCGTGAACACACACCTGCCGGCCGCCACGAATGACGGCACCGTCGCGCCGTACTACTACGGCTACGGCCACCCGTTCTTCGCGGGGTTCGGAATCCTGTGGTTCCTCCTGATCCTCTTCGGCATCTTCTGGCTGTTCCGCATCGCCTTCTGGGGATTCGGCGCCCGCCGGTTCTGGGGCGGTGGCTGGTACGGCCGGGGTCGGGGTTATGGTCCCGGCCAGTCCTTCGAGGAGCGCGCGCAGGAATGGCACCGCCGCCAGCACGGCGAGCAGCCGCCTTCGGGCTCGACGCCTCCCCCTCCACCTACCGATACCCGGGCTGTC
>DASZJK010000308.1:0-1591 GCA_035948155.1 Candidatus Dormiibacterota bacterium | reverse complement strand
GGCCGCACCGAACGGCGAACCCTCAAAGTCACCTCGGTAGCCGCTGGCCTGGCCTTCCCCCACGCTGCCCAGGCCATCCAGATCACACGCCGCCGCACGGTGAAAGGGAAGTGGTCGCGCGAAACCTGCTAGGCGGTCACCCCGACTTGGCTCAATTAGTGCGCACGCGGGTGACGTTGTTGATCTTGGTAAGGGCTGCGCGGATGTCGTCGGGCAGCGGGTTGGCGCGGTGAGGGTGTGGTTGGCGGACCGGCCCGTGTCCCGTATCGACTGTCCATGTAGGGGCGGGAAGTTGGCCTGGTCAGCCGGTGGTGCCGTTCAAGATCGCGGCGCGAAGCTCGGGCCAGCGTTGTTCGGCACGCAGGAGCAGGTCGACGCCGAGTCGGATCTGGTCGAGCGCGCCGTGATCTCCGTGGACGTGGCGGTCAATAAAGAAAGCGACATGCCCCAGGCCGCGGGCCCGTTGGGCGGTGGCGATCAGGTCCAGCTCGTGTTCTGTAGGGGAGCGCGCGTCGAAGTAGCCGACCGCGATCTGCGCCGAGTCCTCGACGTCGGGAATCAGGGCGGCGATCGCAACATCGACGAGGGGCAGGTCGGAGTGGGCAAAGTCGAAGTCGAGAACCCCGCTGACAGTCCCGCCCTGGTACAAGATGTTCCCATCGTGCCAGTCGCCGTGCACGAGTTGCACATCGAGCCGACCGCTGGCGATTGACCCGGCCGCGGCGCGCACCTCGGCCAGTTTGCGGCGGATCAGCCCGTTCAGCACCGGGTCTTCCAGGGCGTCGAGACGCTGCCAGGCCGGGTCGGCGGGCATCTCAAGGATCTGCGGGAACGTATCCGGTGGCCCCGCGACCGGAACAGTGGCGAGATCGCGGTGCAGCCGGCCCAGAAGCCGGCCAAGCTCCCGAGGCTGCCGCGGCCGCGCCGGGATGCCGCGGCGTCCGGCCAGCCGCGGGAACAGGGAATAGCGGCGACCGTCATCAACAACCACCATGCGCCCCGCACCCGACGGAATCGGGACCGCGACCGGCCAGCCTCGCTCCCGAAGTTGCCTCAATATGGCGTGTTCGTAGTCGATCGCGGCATCAGAGCGGGACGGGCCGTAGCGGCGGAGCACCAAGCCTGCGCCGACGTACCAGTGCTCGTTGTTGCGACCCGCGTCAACCTGACGAGGCCGAACGTTCTCCAGGCCATACGCAGCCAAGGCCGAGCGCAATGTCACCGACGCGGATCATAGCACCCCGAGTGGAGGGCAGAGTGGCGACCCGCGGTGCGAGGAGTGCGCGATCTGGACCGCCGTCGCGCCCGAGGCGGCCCTCACTGTCCGCACGTAGGGACCGGGCCACTCTACGGCCTCGGATTAGTGCGTAAATCCGTTCAGCAGAAACCGCGAACCAGCAGGTCAGCGCGGTACGGCCGGAAAGGAACCATGATCGTGAGCCAAGTCAGGTCACGATGGCGACCGCGAGGGCCGCGCCGATGGCCATGGCGGCGGTGCCGCGCGGGATCCGGGTGTCGGTGGCGACCGCCACGACAACCAGGACCAGGATGAAGGTGACGACGGCTTCGGCTGCGAGGACCCGCCCCGCGG
>DASZJK010000307.1:0-3027 GCA_035948155.1 Candidatus Dormiibacterota bacterium | reverse complement strand
GCGGTCCATCGCGCGCTCGACGCCGGCATCGAGGGCCAGCTCCAGCGCGTCGGCGACCCCGCTCATGACCTTCGGCAGGCGCTCCCTCTCAGCTTTGGTGAAACGCCCGAGCACATGCCTGATCCCCGCGCTCGAGCCCTTCCCGCCCGGCTTCCCAACCCCTACCCGGAAGCGGACGAAGTCGTCGCGACCGAGCGATTCGAGGATGGAGCGCACGCCATTGTGGCCCGCGGTAGAACCGCCGGTCTTGATGCGCATCCGGCACAGCGGCAGGTCGAGCTCGTCGTAGACGACCCAGGCGTTCTGGGGCGCGATGCCTGTGTCCTTCAGCGCCTTCGCGACCGCCTGACCGGAGAGGTTCATGTACGTCTGCGGCAGGACGAACCACACGCCGCGCGACTCCGCGCGGCCGACCAGCGACTGCCACCGCTTCTTCTGGATCGGCGCGTCCAACCGGCGCGCGAGCTCGCGCACGCAAGCGAAGCCCAGGTTGTGCCGGGTTTCCGCGTACTCCGACTCGGGATTGCCGAGCCCGATGATCAGCCGCTCCTCTTCTTTCTTCATGCACGCACAGCTAGGCCCGCGGCGAGCGCCGCAGACCTGTCAGAGGAATATAGGTGAGCCGCCACATCTCCTCGGTCTGGGCCGGCGTCGCGTGGTCCCACCCGAGCAGGTGAAGAAGGCCATGCACCAGGAGCACGGATATCTCCTCCTTCTCGTCATGCCGCCACCGCTCCGCCTGCTCGACGACCCGCGGCCACGAGATGGCGATGTCGCCGACGTGCGAGCCGCTGCCCTCGAACGACAGCACGTCGGTCGCGTGGTCGTCGCCTGCGTAGGTCTTGTTGAGGTGCCGCATCTCCTCGTCGCCGGTGATGCGCACCGCGACCGTCGAGGGGCCCTCGGGCAGGCGCGCAGCGATCTCCGGCACTTCCGCCGCACGACGGAGCACGGTCCGCACGAACGCCGGGGTAACCCCGGCCCGCACTGCCTTCACGACATCGACTTCCAGTACAGTCACGGTCGGTGAAGATTCTCGTCACCGGCGGCGCAGGATTCATCGGCTCGCACGTCGTCGACGCCTACGTCGCGGCCGGCCACGAGGTCGCGGTGCTCGACAACATGGCCACCGGACGTGAGGAAAACGTCAATCCCGGAGCGAGGCTTTACCGCGCGGACGTCCGCGACCTCTCGCAGGTTCAGCAGGCAATCGGTGACTTCAAGCCGGACGTCGTCAATCACCACGCCGCGCAGTCGGAGGTGCCGAAGTCCGTCGCCGATCCCGGCAACGATGCCCAGGTCAACGTCGTCGGCGGCCTGAATGTCCTGCGCGCTTCCGTTGACCACTCGGTGCGGAAGGTGATCTTCAGCTCGACCGGTGGAGCCCTGTATGGCGAGCCCGACATCGTGCCCAACGACGAGGACCACCCGATCCGGCCGCTGTCGCCGTACGGCACCAGCAAGTACGCCTTCGAGCAGTACCTCGCCACGTTCCAGCGCACCTTCGGCCTCGGCTACACGACGCTGCGCTACGCCAACATCTACGGCGCTCGCCAGGACTTTTTCGCCGAGGAAGGCCGCGTCGTCGCCATCTTCGCGAGCCGAATGATCGAGGGCAAGCCTCTGACCATCGATTGGGACGGCAACCAGTCGCGCGACATGCTTCACGTCGGCGATGTGGCTATGGCCAACATCGCGGCCCTGGAGCGGGGCGACGGCGGGACCTATCACATCAGCACCGCGATTCCCATGACGGTCAACGACCTGTTTCGCAAGCTCGCACTCCTGACCGAGTACAAGCTCGAGCCCCGCCGCGGGCCTCAGCGCAAAGGCGACGTGTACCGCATCGCGCTGGACAACACGCGCGCGAAGGAGCAGCTCGGCTGGGAGCCACGCATCGTCCTCGAGGAAGGGCTGCGTCTTACCGTCGATTACTTCCGCGACCAGATCGCCCGACTCCACGCTTGCTAGCGACACTCAGCTCGATTCATCGATTCGGCGCCACCGTCCTGCTCATCTATGCGGTCCTGCTCGGGCTGTGGGGCACATACCACTACTTCCGCAATCAGCCGGTCAGCGGCGGGTTTCGCTCCTCGTACCTGATCATGGCCGCGCTCATCCCGCTGCAGGGACTGCTGGGTGTGGCGGCGCTCTTCTTCAGCGGCCATCCCCGCGAAGGAATCCTGCACATGGTCTACGGCGTGTTCGCCGTGATCTTCATCCCGGGCGCCTATCTGTACTCGCGCGGCGGCAGCGTGCGCCGGGAAACGCTCATCCTCGCCGCGGCGGGCTGGATCGTGGCGATCGCTTTCTTCAGGGGCATCGCCACCGGCTAAAGTTCAGCGCCGCGATGGATCCCACGATGCGCGACACCGACGGCCACGGCGGATCGCGCAAGACCAAGCGCTCCGACCGCCGCATCCTCATCACCGGGGGGGCCGGCTTCCTCGGCGTCAACGCGGCGATCCACCTCATCAAGGAAGGCTGGGACGTAACTTTGCTCGACAACCTGAGCCGTCCAGGCACAGAGCGCAACCTCAAATGGGTCCTCACGCGGTATCCGTCGCGGGTCGGGTTCGTCAAAGAGGACGTGAGAAACGCGGAGGCGCTTGCGCAGCACGTCAAGGACCAGGACGCGATCCTGCACCTGGCGGGACAGGTGGCGGTCACGACCTCGCTCGTCGACCCCAACACCGATTTCGACGTCAATGCTCGCGGCACGCTCAACGTCCTCGAGGCCGTGCGCAACCACAACCACGACGCACCGCTGGTCTTCTCCTCGACGAACAAGGTGTACGGCAAGCTCGACCACAAGGACGGCCCGTGCAAGGAGACACAGCCGCTGGACTTCCACAGCCCCTACGGCTGCAGCAAAGGCGCCGCCGATCAGTACGTGCGCGATTACGCGCGCGTCTTCGAGATGAACACGGTCGTGCTGCGGCAGAGCTGCATCTACGGTGCTCACCAGTACGGGACCGAGGACCAGGGGTGGGTCGCGCACTTCGTGCACTCGATCCTCAAGGACAG
>DASZJK010000306.1:0-2150 GCA_035948155.1 Candidatus Dormiibacterota bacterium | reverse complement strand
TGGCTCAAGCGCGAAGGCGACTTCGTCAAGCGCGACGAGCCGATCGTCGAGATCGTGACGGACAAGGTCAACGCCGAGATCCCTTCACCCTTCGAAGGGAAGCTCATCAAGATCGCGGTCACCGAGGGGGAGACGGTCCGCGTCGGGGCTGTGATCGCGCAGATCGAGACCGCCGCGGCTGCCGCGGCTGCGGCTGCGCCGGCCAAGGGACGCGAGGCGGGCACCGCCGCGCTCGAGGTCCCGCCCGAGCCGGCAGCGAGCCGAGCGCCCCAGCCCGTTCCGGTGGCCGCGCCAGGCGGTCCGACGTCGAACGAGCACGCGAGGCTGTCCCCCGCGGTGCGCAAGCTGGCCTCCGAGCACAGCATCGACCCGACCTCGCTGCAGGGCACCGGCCTCGGCGGCCGGGTGACGCGGGACGACGTGCTGGCGGCCGTATCTTCCGGCCAGGCCGTGCCCGCGGCGCCTCCGAGGCAGGCGCCCGCACCGACACCGGGCCCTCCCGGAGTCGATGGCAAGCGCGAGGAGCTCGTGAAGCTCAGCGTGATGCGCAAGTCGATCGCCGAGCACATGGTCCGCAGCCTGCAGACGTCGCCGCACGCATGGACCCTGCAGGAGGTCGACATCACCAACCTCGTGCTCTACCGCGAAAGCGAGAAGGAGAGCTTCAAGAGCCGCCACGGCGCAGCGCTGACCTACCTCCCATTCGTCGCCCAGATCGTGTCCGAGGCGCTGAAGCAGTTCCCTTGGCTCAACTCATCGTGGAGCGACCAGGGCGTGATTCTCAAGCACTACGTCAACCTCGGGATCGCGGTCGCCATCCCCGACGGACTGATCGTGCCGGTGGTCAAGGACGCCGACCGGCTGGGCTTCACCGACCTCGTGAAGGCCATGAACGACCTCGTCGAGCGCGCACGTGGCAAGCAGCTGAAGCCTGACGACGTCCAGGGCGGGACCTTCACCCTCAACAACACCGGTGCAACCGGTTCGATCGCGAGCCAGCCGATCATCAACCAGCCCCAGGCCGCGATCCTCACGACCGAGTCGATCGTCAAGCGCGCCGTCGTCGTCAACGACGCGATCGCTATGCGGCACATGATGAACATGTGCCTGAGCTTCGACCACCGCATCATCGACGGCATGATGGCCGGCGAGTTTCTCGGCTCGATCAAGAAGCGGCTCGAGGACTGGACCCCCGGTAGCATCCGGTTGTGAGCATCGCGGACCCAGTCAAGCCCGGACCGATCCCCGATTGGATTCGCGTTCGCGTTACCGAGGGCGGCAACTTCAAAGAGCTGAAGCAGATCGTGCAGGGCCGGCGCCTTCACACCGTGTGCGAAGAGGCTCGGTGCCCAAACATCTTTGATTGCTGGAACCGCCGGACGGCGACGTTCATGATCCTCGGCGACGTCTGCACTCGCGCCTGCCGTTTCTGCGCCGTCACCTCGGGCCGGCCGACCGAGCTCGACCTCGGCGAGCCGATTCGCGTCGCGGAGTCGGTGGCCGAGCTCGACTTGAAACACGCGGTCATCACTTCGGTCGACCGAGACGACTTGAAAGACGGGGGCGCCGGGATTTTCGCGCGCACGATCCGTGCCATCCGCCGCCGCAGCCCGGGGACGACCATCGAGGTCTTGACGCCGGACTTCCAGGGCGATCACTCGGCGGTGCGCACCGTCGTCGAGGCGCGGCCGGACATCTTCAACCACAACACAGAGACCGTGCCGCGCCTGTACGCCCGCATCCGGCCCAAGGCCGTCTACGCCAACAGCCTCGCCCTGCTCCGACACGTCAAGGCGCTCGCGCCCGACATGGTGACGAAATCAGGGCTCATGGTCGGCCTCGGCGAGACCGAGGAAGAGCTGCTCGACGTCTTTCGCAACATGCGTGCGCACAACATCGACGTGCTCACGGTCGGCCAGTACCTGCGGCCGTCGAAAAAGCACGCCGAGGTTGTCCGGTACTACCGCCCTGAGGAGTTCGCGCGCCTGAAGGAGAAGGCCCTGGCGATGGGCTTCGGCCACGTCGAGGCCGGCCCCCTGGTCCGCTCCTCGTACCACGCCGATGAGCAAGTCCCTGCCGCGCGTAAGAGCCTGCTGGCTGGGTAGGGTCCCCTACCGGACCGCCTGGGACCTCCAGGCGGCGCTCGTGCG
>DASZJK010000305.1:0-4149 GCA_035948155.1 Candidatus Dormiibacterota bacterium | reverse complement strand
GACGCCGCAGCCGAGCCGCGACGCGGACGGGTCCAGGCGCAGGCCCCAGGCCTCGTCGGGCTGCATCCAGCTCCCGAAGTAGCCGCCAACGAGGACTGCACGCGCGGCTTCAGTGAGACCGCCCGACTGGTTGATGGCCTCGGCGATGGTCGTGCGCGAGTCGACCTCGAGCACTCCCGGCCGGGTGACGCCTCCGACCAGCGTGATCAGGACGGTGTTCGGTGCCTCCCCGGTTCGCGCCAGCGTGGCGATGTGCGCGAGGGTCTCGACGTTCTGCACGAGGGTCGGAGCGCCCTCGACGCCGCGCTCGAATGGGTACGGCGGAATGTTGATCGGCGTGGCGACTCCATCGTTCAGGAAATGGATGATCGCCGCCTCGGCCCCGGCGACATAGCGGGAGGGCGCGGCGGCGAAGCTGACGATGCTGCGCTCGGGTTCGGACCGTTGGGCCAGCGCGCGCAGCATCGAGTCGCGCGCGGCCGAGTGGCGCTCGCCGACATACAGGATCACGCGCCTGGCGCCGAGCACCCGCGCGGCGATGAATGCGCCGTCGAGGACCAGGTGTGGGCGCGTGGTCATCAGGAAACGATCCTTCTTGCTCTGCGGCTCGCCCTCTGCGCCGTTGACCACGACCACTGCCCGACCGTGGGACCTCTGCTCGACCGCTCGCCACTTGGTCGCGACGGGAAAGCTGGCTCCGCCGCGTCCGACGAGCCGCGCGCGCTCGATCGCGTCGACAAGACCGTGACCGACGCGGGGCAGCGGAGCGAGGATGTCGGCTTGGTCGAGCAGCCGCGTCATCGCGCCTCCTTGCGGTCGACGGCGGAGCGGAACGCGCCGCGGGCGGCTGCGAGGGGATCGGTCGAGCCGGCATTTAGCCGAAGCGCGACGGCCATTCCGACCGCGGCGACGCACGCGGCCGTGATCGCGAGCATCCACGCCGACCAGGTATCCGTCCCGGTGCCGAGCCCGTGTACGACTCCGATCGGCCACGCCGCGTAGGTGAGCCAGTGGATCGCCCGCCATACGCGAGGGCCCAACATCACTCGCACAAGGCTGGTGACCACGATGGCGACCAGCAGCTCGAAAGAGATCACGCCCAATCCGAGCCATAAGGTCCGGTAGCCGGACGAAAAGGGGATGAGCGCCGCGGCCCAGCCGAGGTTGGTGTAAGGGTCGACGACCGCCGTGACGATGTGCAGGGAAAGGAAGACCAGCGTCATCAGCGCGAGGTTCCGGTGCAGCCCGGTGGTCAGAAAACGTGGCCAGCTTTCGCTCTGGACTCGCAGCGCCGACAGCACGCCGAGAACGACGACCGTGGTGAGCAGGATCAACGTCACGGCGCCGGCGCCGCGCGTCGTGTACCAGAGCAGGCTGTTGTTCACGGCTTAGCGCGAGCCGCCGGTCACCGCCACTCCGCTGCTCGATGAGGAGCTGACGCCGCTGTTGGACTGGATCGTGCTCGACGAACTCGATGAATTCGACGAGGTGTCCGACGAGCTGGAGGTCGAGGTGCTGGACGAGTCGCTGGTGCTGCTCGTCGAAGTCGAGGCGGAGGAGGCCGAGGCCGACGTGCCGGGGATCGTCGCGGCGCTGACGGCGGCGAAGACGCCGACGCCGGCAAGCGCGGCGACTGACGCCCCCACCGTGAGGCGCTGAAGGAGCCTGAGCGCCTGGTCGCGGGTCCGCGCCCGGGCTCGTGTCGTGCTGGTGGGTTCCATGCACGACAGGTTGCGGTACCCCGCCGAGCCGTGCCTAAGAGCCGGCTGTGAGGTTCCTGAGAGGCGCCGGGAGGGCGGTGGGTACACTCTGTTTGAGTTCAACGGAACTTGGCGAGGTTGGTCACGGCGAGTCGTGGTGCCCCCCGTAGCTCAGTGGGGCCGGGCGCGCGCCGGGCGCACTGAATCAAAATTCAAACGAGCCCGCCCCCGTAGCTCGTTGGGGCGGGCGCACTGAATCAGAATTCAAGCGAGCCGCCCCCGTAGCTCAGTGGATAGAGCAGGACGGTCCTAACGTCAAGGCCGGGGGTTCGATTCCCTCCGGGGGCGCTTACGTGTGCGCGTTAGTCGCGACTATCGCGTTGGATGCACTCCGAAAAGTGACGATAGTCGCGACTAACGCGGGGCGGGCCCGCTGGGGTGCTATTGAGGGGCGCTTGTTGGACTGATGGAAGATTTTCTACTGACAGCAGAGGAGCTGCGGGCTCGTAGCGGGCTGAAGTGGCAGAAGTATCCGCCCGACGTCCTGCCCGCATTCGTCGCGGACATGGACTTCAAGGTCGCGCCGGCCGTGCAGGCCGCGTTGGCGAGGCTCGTCGACCACCAGGACTACGTGTACGGGATGCCGACCGACCTCGAGGCGCTCTACGCCACTTTCGCGAGGTGGATGGAGAGACGGCACGGCTGGAGGCCTGATTCCGCCTTGACGATGGCAACGGCAGACGTCGTCCAGGGAATCGTGGCCACGCTCGTCGCCTACTCCGCGCCGGGCGAGGGCGTGATCGTCCAGACGCCCGCGTATCCGCCGTTCTTGCGCGTCGTCGAGGGCACGGCTCGCCGCCTGGTCGAGAACCCGCTGCTCCGCGGCGACCGCTTCACCCTCGACCTCGAAGGCCTGCGCGAGGTAGCGTCGCGCGCGCGCGTAATTCTCTTTTGCAGCCCGCACAACCCCACGGGCCGCGTCTTCGACAACGACGAGCTGCGACAGGTCGCTTCCATCGCCGAGGAGCACGACCTGACGATCGTGTCCGACGAGATCCACGCGGACATCACGTACGACAGCGCCAGACATATCCCGATGGAGACGATCGCACCCGAACGCACCGTCACGCTCACGTCGGCGACAAAGAGCTTCAACATTCCGGGAGCGCGCGCCGCCCTGGTGCATTTCGGCAGCGCCGCGTTGAAGGAACGATTCGACAAAGTATTTCCGGAGCACCTTCTCGGCCGGCCGAGCCGTTTCGGCGTCGACGCGACGATCGCGGCGTGGAGCGATTCCGAACCGTGGTTCGATCAGGTGATGCGGCGCCTGGCGAGTAATCGTTCGCTCGTCGCGGAGTGGGCGGCGTCGCGTAAAGGCATCGGTCATGTCCCTCCAGAGGCGACGTTCCTCGCCTGGCTCGACTGTGGCGAGCTTGGTCTACCGGGCTCGCCCTTCGACTTCTTTCTCGAGTCGGCGAAGGTCGCCCTGGGCGACGGTCGCGACTTCGGCGGTCCGGGGGTCGGTCACGTGCGGCTCAACTTCGGAACTTCGAAGGAGATTCTCACCGAGATTCTCGCGCGCATGTCACACGCGCTGGACGAGGTCTAGCCCGGCCAGCTCGTCCCAGGCACCGGCAGGTACGGCATCGGGTCGATGACCTGGTCGTTGACGCGCAGCTCGAAGTGCACGTGCGGTCCGGTCGAGAAGCCGGTCGATCCCTCGAGCCCGATCACCTGACCTCGCACCACTGCCTGTCCGACGGTCGCGTTGCTCTGGAGCAGGTGCCCGTAGAGGGTGGCGATCCCCCCGCCGTGAGCGATCACGACGAAGTTGCCGTACCCGAAATTGCTGTGGCCGACGGCCACGACGATGCCGTCCGCCGCCGCCATGACGGGCGTACCAAGGGGAGCGGCGATGTCAACCCCGGTGTGGAAGTGCTTGTACGGCCCGTAGGGCGGTTCAAGCAGCACCGACGTCGGACCGAAAGGCTGCGTGATCGTGAACGACGTCATCGGCCATGAAAGCGCCAGCCCCTGAATCGTCTTACCCACTGGCAGCTTCTGGTTGACAAGGGCCAGCCCGACGCCGACCTGCGCCTGCGTCCACGCGGTCTGGTACGAACGCTGGACCAGGTCCTGCATCTGCGACTCGAGGAGCTGCGCCAGGTCATCCGTCACGCTCGGCGGCTGGTTGGTGAGCTGGTCCTTTGCATCCTGCAGCTGTGAGAGCAGGTCACCCAGCTGGCTGCTGACATCCATCTGCGCGCTCATCACCTCATCCAGGGCGCTCAGGTTCGCGTTCAACAAATCGAGGGTGTTGTTCTCGCGGTCGAGGTCGTTCTGGCGCGCCTGCAGGTCCGCCTGCAGCTTGGCGAGGTCCGCCTCGAGCTTCGTCTGCAGCGTATGCGCGCGCTGCCCGGCGACGATCGCGTCTGCGGTGGCGAGTAGC
>DASZJK010000304.1:0-3454 GCA_035948155.1 Candidatus Dormiibacterota bacterium | reverse complement strand
TGCGCCGGACATACGCGTCCGGAAATGGGACAGCGGACGGTGGACCGACGCGCCGGACGCCGTCGTCATGGAGGAGCCGCTCCAGCTGCTGCTCGACGGCCAGGAGCTGTCGGTCGTGATGCGAACCCCCGGCGAGGACCTGGAGCTGGCGCTTGGCCTCCTCCACGCCGAAGGCATCGTGCGCTCCCTCGACGACGTCAGAGAGGTGCGCATGAGCGCGGAGTCGGGCGAGACCTCGACCACTGTGCGCGTCGATGCATCGATCGTCGAATCGAACCAGGTGGACGTGCACCTCGCGCGCGCGCCGCGACGGCGGCCGGAGCGGTCGATGCTCGCGAGCTCGGCGTGTGGCGTTTGTGGCGCCGTGCTGATCGAGGACCTGCGCCGGGACCTTGCGGTTCTGCCTTCAGGTCCGTCCGTCGATCCGGGCCTGCTGCCGTCGCTGGTCGCGCGGCTGCGCTCGGGTCAGGGCGTCTTCGACCGCACCGGAGGACTCCACGCTGCGGGGCTCTTCACGCCAGGCGGTGAGCCCGTCTGCGTGCGCGAGGACGTTGGACGCCACAACGCAGTCGACAAGGTCGTGGGCCGCATGCTGCTCGACGGGCGGCTACCCCTGCGCGACGCAGTGCTCGTGGTGAGTGGTCGCGCAGGCTACGAGATCGTGCAGAAATCGATCAACGCCGGCATCGCTGTGGTGGCGGCGGTGGGAGCTCCATCGAGCCTGGCCGTCGCGCTGGCCCGCGAGTTCAACCAGACTCTGGTCGGCTTTCTGCGCGGCGAGCGTTTCAACGTCTATTCGGCGCCGGTTCGGCTGACATAGTTTTGACGAATCGCCGATAGATTCGCGGAGCCGCCCGCATAGGCTTCGCAACATGCCGCGTGTGGCTTATGTGCTGCTTACCACGCTGTTGCTCGTCTCATGTGCGAATCAGCCCGGCGCCCTGCAGTCCCCGTCACCGACGACCAGCGGCACCGGGCTGCAGAAGATCAAGCACATCGTCGTGATCATGCAGGAGAACCGAAGCTTCGACGAATACTTCGGGCTCTACCCCGGAGCTGACGGCTTGCCCCGGCAAAGCGGTCAGTTCACGGTCTGCTCGCCCGACCCGGCGAATGGCGGCTGCGTCAAGCCCTACCACGACGCCACCGACAGGAACGGCGGTGGACCGCATGGGAGCAGCAGCGCCACGGCTGACATCAACGGCGGCATGATGAATGGTTTCATCGGCCAGGCCGAGGGTGGGCGCAAAGGCTGCGTCGAAGCCGTCGATCCGAACTGCACCAACTCCGTCAACACAGATGTGATGGGGTACAAGGACGCGCGCGACATCCCGAACTACTGGACCTACGCCGGCGACTTCACTCTGCAGGACCACATGTTTCAACCGAATGCGTCATGGAGCTTTCCCGAGCACCTGTACCTGGTGTCGGAGTGGTCGGCGAAGTGCTCCCAAGTTGCGGACCCGATGAGCTGCATCAGCAACATCGATGCGCCCGGCGACAGCATCGGCGCGAGCGCGGGCAAGATCAACGGTGACAACCAGGCCGCGCGCAACTTCGCGTGGACCTCTCTGCCCTACCTGCTCTACAAGCACGACATCACATGGAAGTACTACGTGGCCGAGGGCACGACGCCCGATTGCGAGGACGACGCTGCGACCTGCCCGGCAAAGCAGCAGCGCGTAGGCACCCCGGACATCTGGAACCCGCTGCCCGGGTTCACCGACGTGCGCAATGACGGCCAGGTCTCGAACGTCCAGACCATCGACCACTTCTACGCCGACGCGAAGGCCGGCGCGCTTCCGGCCGTCAGCTGGGTCACGCCCAACGGTGCGGTGAGCGAGCACCCGCCCGGGCTCGTGTCGGTGGGGCAGGCGTACGTCACGACCCTGATCAACGCGGTGATGAGCAGCTCCGACTGGTCGTCGACCGCGATCTTTCTGACGTGGGACGACTGGGGTGGCTTCTACGACCACGTCGTTCCGCCCTCGGTCGACAGCGCCGGGTACGGGCTGCGGGTGCCGGGGATCGTGATCAGCCCCTACGCGCGCCGCGGCTACATCGACCACCAGATCCTGAGCCACGACGCTTACGCCAAGTTCATCGAGGACGTCTTCCTCGGCGGCCAGCGCCTGGACCCGAACAGCGACGGCCGGCCCGACTCGCGTCCGGACGTTCGCGAAAGCGCCTCACGGCTCGGCGACCTCGCCTCCGACTTCGATTTCGCGCAGGCGCCGCGGTCGCCCGTCCTTCTCGATCCTCACCCAGCCCCGGGACCGGCCTCGACGATCTAGCTCTCCGATAATCGAGCGGTGATCTCCGCTCTTCGCTGGCGTCCGGCCGCTCGTGCCGGCCTGACAGGCGCATTTGTGCTCGTGGTCGAGTGGTCGAGGGTGCTGCTCATGCGCACCCCGGAGCTCGTGCTGCCCGCGCTCGCCCTGGGCGGCGCGGCGCTGATGCTCGTGGCGCTGGGGTGGCCGGCCGAAAGGCTCGGCCTGGGCACGTCGCGGCTGGGCCTTCGGGTGCTCGGCGGATTCGCGCTGGGCGCTGTCTTGCTTCTGCCCGCCGCGGTGCGGCCGGGCGCGGCGCCACTGCTGCCCGCGGGGCTGGCGCTGGCCGCTGTCGCCGTCTCGATTGGGGAGGAGGTGGCATTCCGGGGCGCGCTGTATGCGGCGCTGGAGGAAATGGGCGGCGCGCCAGTCGCGGTGGTCGGCTCGACGCTTGTGTGGACGCTGGCCCATGCGCTTTCGCACCCACCCGCATTCCTCGGCGCCGTTGCGGCCGCCGGCTTGCTGCTCGCGTTGTGGCGATGGGCCTTGAAGGACCTGGTCGCGCCGGTGATCGCGCATGTCATCGCCGACGTGACGCTGTGAAACGACCCGCGATTCTCGTCGCGGCGGCGACGGGATATCTGATCGCGGCGTGGATGGTGGCGCCGGGCTTTTACGACGGCTTCGGCCCGCCGCAGCCTTACAACTGGACGTGCCCGCCGCCGCAGGCCGGAGCGAACATCAAGCCGAGCTCGGGTCACCTGGTCATCAAGGTCATCAACGGCAAGAGCGATGCGAACTCCGCCTTCACCGACGACGGCCAGATCGTGATCGGCTTCTTGCCCGGGGCGTTCGACGTCACGGGCAAGACGAGCGTGACGGTCGACATCACGCCGCTGCCGACCTGTCCGCAGCCGCCCGGGCTGCGGTTCGTGACCAACGTCTACGGCGTTGTGGCGGATGCTCCGCTGTACGACCACCTGGTCGTCGGCGGACAGAGCGTGCCGCCCGCAAACCTGACCCTGCGCTACTCCAACCTGGAGCCTGATCCAAACGACATCTACAGCGCCGACGATCCAAACGGACCGTGGACGTCGATCGGCCACACGCCGCAGGCCGCGCCATACACGATCGACACGCACACCAACAAGCTCGGTTACTTCGCCGCCGGCTACACCGCGGGG
>DASZJK010000303.1:0-7257 GCA_035948155.1 Candidatus Dormiibacterota bacterium | reverse complement strand
ACCTCCATCACGGTCTCCGCTATCGGCCCGGAGTACCGATACCGCGTGCTGTGGACGATCTCGAGCTTCATGACGACACCTGGCGCGCGAGCGCGTTAAGGACGCGCAAGCGTTCGCCTACTGATTGCTGCTGTTGCTGCTGTTGCTGCGGCATCCCCCGCCCTTCTTCACCTGCGACCGAAGCCGGCACGTTGCTCGGATGGAAGTAGGTCTCGCGCATCGCGACCTCGAGCTGGCGCAGAATCGCGCGGCACTCGGCGTCGAACTCGAGCGGGCTCTCGAGGATCGACTCCGTGTTGGCCTGCCGGTAGACGCTGTTGAGCCGGATCAGTAGGCGCAGCGGTTTGGAGCGCCGCGCCTTGCCCTCGATGTGCGCAACCGCTTCCAGCGCGTTGGCGCTCGCGAACCGCGCCGACCGCGGAAGCGACTCGTCGAGCACTAGGCACTCGATCACGTGGTCGGCCGTGACCCCTCCGCCGTAGCGCGATTGGTACGACTCGAAAGCGAAGCAGCATTTCAATACCGCGGTCCATTCGAGCGCGTCCTCTGGCGTGTCCGCGAGCTCCGACGATTTGCGCGTTACGACGGACGTGACGTTGCTCGCGCGCTCGACGAACTTTCCGAGGCGGACGAAATCGCGGGCCTCGTTGTGGAACATCGTGTCCTCGAGCAGGCCGTCGACCAGCCGGATGCTCATCTGGATGTCCATCAGGAACGGATACAGGTCCGGCTGCCGGATGCTCTTCTGCGCACGCCAGTGCAGCGCGTTGACCTGCTCGTAGAGCTCCGTTGGAAGAGACGGCCGCACCGCTTGCGCCGCCAGGCGCGCGGCGCCTACGCTCGCGCGGACCGACGGGCCGAGCGTCCCGCCGACCACCATCTCGATCGCCTGGTCGCGCCGGCCCGTGTCGCTCCCGCGCCATCCGGCCAGCTCCATGAAGCGGACCCAGAACTCAGGCCCAGGTTCGTCGCTGCGGTCGAGCGACAGCGCGACGTGCACGCCGAGGATTCGCGCCAGATGGTCGGCGCGTTCGAGGTGACGGCCCAGGAGCGTCAGGGACGTGGCGCCGCTACTCAGCATCGTCGTCGTCCCCGAGCACCCACGTGTCGCGGCTGCCGCCGCCCTGAGAGCTGTTGACCACCAGCGAGCCCGGTTTCAGCGCGACGCGCGTCAGCCCGCCTGGGGTCACGTACACCTCGGGGCCGGTCAGGACGAAGGGCCGGAGGTCCTGGTGCCCGGGCCGCAGCGTGCCCCCATCCAGGACCGGCTGCACCGACAACGAGACGACAGGCTGGGCGATGAAGGCCCGAGGCCGCGATGTGATGAGATGGCGAAACTCCTCGCGTTCCTCGCGCGTCGACTCGGTCCCGATCAGCATCCCGTAGCCGCCCGATCCATCGACGGTCTTGACCACCAGCTGCTCGAGATGATCCAGGACGTACTGACGATCTGAGTCCACCGCGCACAGGTAGGTCTCGACGTTGGGCAGGATGGGGTCCTCGGCGAGGTAGTACCGAATGATCTTGGGCACGAGCGCATACACGGCCTTGTCATCGGCGACGCCGTTGCCGAGCGCGTTGGCGATGCCGACATTGCCGGCGCGATAGGCGTTCACAAGCCCGGCGACTCCGACCAGCGACTCCTGCCGGCCGAATATCGGGTCGAGCCACTCGTCGTCGATTCGGCGGTAGATCACATGGACCGCGCGAAGACCTCGTGTGGTCCGCATGAAGACGCGGTCGTCGTCGACGACCAAATCTGATCCCTGGACCAGCTCCACACCCATCTGCTTTGCGAGGTACAGGTGCTCGTAGTACGCCGAGTTGTTGATGCCAGGGGTCAGCAGGACGACCGTTGGATCGTCGACGCCCGGCGGCGCCAGCCATCGCAGGTGTCGCAGGAGCTCATGGACGTAGCCCTCGACCGGGCGCACAGGGTAGCCCGCGAACAGGTCGGGCAGGATCCGCTTCATCACGTAGCGGTTCGCCTGGAGGTACGACGCGCCCGACGGCGTGCGGAGGTTGTCCTCCAGGACGAAGAACTCCCCGCGCTCGTTGCGCACCAGGTCGATGCCCGCGATATGGCTGTGGATGCCGTGCGGCACCGCGAGGCCCTCGATCTCGCGCAAGTAGAGCGAGCTGCTCAGCACGATCTCGGGCGGGATCGCCCGCTGCTTGAGGATCAGCTTGCGCCCATAGACGTCGTCCAGGAAGAGGTTCAGCGCGCGGATCCTCTGCTCGAGGCCGGACTCGAGCCGGCGCCATGTCGCCGCCTCGATGACTCGAGGGATGACGTCGAACGGAAAGACCTTCTCGGTGCCTTGCGCGTCGGGGTAGACGGCGAACGTGATGCCGTGGTTGCGGAACATCTCCATGGCGAGCGCATGCCGGCGCTGGAGCTCCTCCGCGCCGAGCCGGCTCAGCTGCTCGTAGAGCCGGCGGTAGGCGGGTCGCGGCCGGCCAGGGGCCGCAAGCATCTCGTCGTACAGCCCGTTGAGCTGGTAGTTGGAATCGAGATTCACGAAACCCACCGCTATAGTGTCTGCGCGATCCCGAAACCTGCGAAGACGCTCAACCTCCGGGTGGGCTGCGAGTTCAAATACGACGTGAGCGCTCCGACTGTTGCAACGGTGCAGGTGAGGCCACGGTCAGACGCACGCCACCAGCTCGTGACGGAGACCTGGACGACCCAGCCTCCGACCCCGGTTGACGAGTATGCGGACCTCTACGGCAACCCCGTCAAGCGGTTCGTCATGCCCGCCGGCGAGCTGGCGCTCAAGTACGACGCGATCGTCAACGTCCCGGACGAGCAGGAGCCCGACGGGACCACGGCGCCGCAGCTCCCGGTCGACGAAGTCCCAGGCGAGATCCTCCACTTCACGCTGCCGAGCCGGTACTGCCTTTCCGACCAGCTCATGGGAATGGCGTGGGAGCTCTTCGGCCAGACCGAGCCGAGTGGGGCGCGGGTGCAGGCGGTGTGCGACTGGGTGCACGACAACATCGCGTTCCAGTACGGCGCCAGCAACCCGCTGACCACGGCCGTCGACGTCCTGGAGCAGCGCAAAGGCGTGTGCCGGGACCTGGCCCACCTCGCGATCACATTCTGCCGGGCGCTCAACATCCCGGCCCGTTACGTCTTCGGCTACCTGCCTGACATCTACGTGGCGCCGCCGGACAGCCCGATGGACTTCGCGGCCTGGATGGAGGTGTACCTGGGGGACCGCTGGTGGACATTCGACCCGCGCAACAACGAGCGGCGGGTCGGTCGCGTGCTGATCGGTCGCGGGCGCGACGCGCTCGACGTCGCCATGCTCACGACCTTTGGGCCGGCGGCCTTTCGCTCCATGACCGTTTGGGCGGACGTCGCGCCGGGCGCGCAAAGGGCGCAGAGCGACTGATGGTCGAGCTGAGCGCCGCGCGCCGCGCCTCGTACATGGTCCGCCAGACGTTTCGCTACGAGTACACCGAACCGATCCGCGACCTCAGCCATCGCCTCGTGGTCGTCCCGCCGGAGCGATTCGGCGACCAGCGCCGCCTGTGGCACGACGTCTCGGTCGGGCTGGACGGGGCGCGCCTCGAGAACGGCGTCGACCGCTTCGGCAACGTGATCTTCGAGGTCTTCGCGCCCAACGTCCGCGACACGATCGAGTTCGTCGCCGAGGTCTCGGTCGAGCGGCGAGCGGATGAGCCCAACCGCCTGGCTGACGGATGGCCGGCGGACGGTTACCTGCTGAGGCCATCACGGCTGACAGAGCCGGACGAGGCCATCCTTCGCGCGGCCGACGACCTGGCCGCCGCCGGCGAGGGGGGCCTGCCGCTCGCCGACCGCATCAACGACTGGGTCTACCAGTCCATGACCTATCGACACGGAGTCACCGGCGTGCATACCACCGCGGCGGAGGCGCTTGCCATCGGCGCCGGCGTATGCCAGGACTACGCCCACGTGATGCTGGCGGTGTGTCGCGCGTGCGCCCTGCCGTCGCGCTACGCGTCCGGGCACCTGCTCGGACAGGGCGGCACGCACGCGTGGGTCGAGGTGGTTCTGCCGACCACAGATGGGACCGGGGACGCGATCGCCCATGCCTTCGATCCGACGCACGCGAGCCGGGGCGGGCTGGGCTACGTCACCGTCGCGGTGGGCGGAGACTACGCGGACGTGGCACCGACGTCGGGCACGTACCGGTCAGGCGCCCGCGGCCGGCTCACCGCGACGAAAAAGGTGTCCGTGCTGGAGACCGAGTAATCGGATAGTCCGGACTCTCCGGGGGTTTCGACGTCGCAAAGTTCCGTTGGTCCGGACTATCCGTGGCTCAGATCCGGCTACATCGCCGGGGTGATCTCGTAGACCGTGACCTTCCCGCCGGACTTCAGCACCGGGCAGCCCTTGGCCAGGTCAGCCGCCGAGTTCAGCGAGTCGGCCTTCAGGATCGAGTAGCCGGTCGCAGTTGGGCTGACTGCGGAGCCGTCGTGCACCGAACCGCCGTTCGAGAGGTTCTTGGCCGGACCGAACGGGTTGCCGGCGTCGACGATCTTGTCGCCCAGCTTCCCGAACCAGCCGCCCCACTCGGCCATGATCTTGTCCCGGTCCGCCGGGGTGGGCGCGGCGCCGCCGCTGTACAGCAACAGAAAGTTCGCCATCGATCGTGTTCCTCCTTGAAATTGGACTCGACCAGATGACGAACCACCGCGGCCGAAATCGACATCTCTTACGAAATTCACACTCCGCGGCTTATAAATCGGCGGGATGGCCCCTTCAAGGATCCTGGTGGTCGAGGACGATCCGCCGCTCGCAGCCACT
This sequence comes from Candidatus Dormiibacterota bacterium, assembly GCA_035948155.1. GTDB lineage: Bacteria > Chloroflexota > Dormibacteria > Dormibacterales > Dormibacteraceae > 40CM-4-65-16. The sequence continues at coordinate 2,459 of DASZJK010000303.1, read as the reverse complement.
CTCGAGCGCGTGCTTGCGACCGAGGGCTACGACGTCGATGGCGCCCGCGACGGCAACGAGGCGCTGCGCCGGGCGAGGGATCGGCCCTTCGACCTTGTCGTCCTCGATGTCATGCTCCCCGGACTCGACGGCATCGCGGTGTGCAAGCGCCTGCGCGCGGCGGGTCCGATCCCGATCCTGCTCCTCACCGCGCTCGGCGGCACCGAGGAGCGGGTTCGAGGTCTCGATTCAGGCGCCGACGACTACCTCGTCAAACCGTTCGCGTACGAAGAGCTCCTCGCCCGCGTACGCGCGTTGCTCCGGCGAACGACGCCATCGGACCATTTGCGCTTCGGCGACCTGCGACTGGAACCCTCCAGCCGCGGGGCATGGCGCGGCGAGCGGCAGCTCGACCTGACCGCGACGGAGTTCGAGCTGCTCCAGCACTTCCTCCGTCATCCACGGCAGGTGCTTTCGCGCGACCAGCTCCTCGATGCAGTGTGGAAGGGCGAGGCCGAGAGCGACAACGTCGTCGCCGTCTACGTGGGCTACCTGCGCCACAAGCTCGGCGAACCTGGCCTGCTGCACACCGTGCGCGGCGCCGGGTACGCCCTGCACGAATAGATGCCGCTTCGCGCGAGGCTCGCGCTTTTCGGCGCGGGCGTGGTCGCGCTTGCGCTGCTCGTCTTCGGGCTTTTGCTCTTCGCGCTGCTCTCGCGGAGTGTGTCGACCAACCAGGACGACGCGCTGAGAACACGCGCGCAGCAAGCGGTCACATCGCTCGACTCGGGGCCGCCCCCGGCCGCGTCCCAGCCGGTCGCTCCCGCCGATCTCCGGACCAGCACCGAGGTGTTTGTCGAGGTCTTCGACCAGAGCTGGCGGGTTCTCTACTCGAGCGCGGAGCCTGCAGTCGCGCCCAGCAGCCATGCCCCAGGTTTCACCACGCAAGGTGGGTTCCGCATCTACGCGGTCGGATTCAGCGGCGGTTACGTCGTGACCGGCCAGTCGACGAAGGTGCCTCAGTCCAACCTCTCCGGAATCGTCGTGTTCCTCATCATCTCGGCGGTGCCGGCGCTGCTCGCGGCGCTCATCGCGTCCTGGCTCGTCGCCGGCCGCGCGCTGCGTCCCCTCAACGCCGTCACCACGACCGCTGAGGACATCGGGCGCACGCGCGACTTCGGTCGCCGCCTTCCGCCGCAGACCAGCCGCGATGAGGTGGCGCGCCTGACGGCGAGCTTCAATGGAATGCTGAGCCGGCTGGGCGACGCCTTCGAGTCGCAGCGGCGCTTTGTCGCCGATGCATCGCACGAGCTGCGCACACCGCTGACCACGATCCAGGGCAACGCTGGGCTCCTCGCGTCGCGCGAGGTATCGCCCGAGGTGCGGCAGGCTGCGGTCGCCGACGTCGCGCAGGAGAGCGCGCGGATGAGCCGGCTCGTCGACCGCCTGCTCACGCTGGCCCGCGCGGATGCGGGCCTCGAGCTGCGGCTGGTGCCGGTGAACATGAGCGTGGTGGTCGCCGAGGTGTGCCGCCAGGCGGCGGTGGCCCACCCGGCGCTGAAGATCGATGTCGACACGCACCCAGCGAGCGTCGACGGCGACGAGGATGCGCTCCGCCAGCTTCTCTGGATCCTCCTTGACAACGCGTTTCGCTTCGCCAACACAAGCGTCGCCGTGAGGCTGTGGTCTGAAGGCGGCTGGGCACGCCTGCTCGTCGCGGACGACGGTCCCGGCATCCCGGCCGGGCAGCGCGAGCGGGTCTTCGAGCGCTTCTACCGCGCGGACACCTCGCGCACCGGATCGCATGCGGGCCTTGGCCTGTCGATCGCGAGCTGGATCGTCGGGCAGCATCACGGCCGAATCGTGGTGGCCACCGCCACGCTCGGCGGCGCGGCCTTCGTGGTCGACCTGGCTCTCTTACCCGATTCTTAGTTCGGCGCGCGACGCTCGCCACGTGAAGTCGGCGAGACCCGAGGCCGCGTTCGTCCTCCTGCTTGTCCAGAGCCTGGTGTGGATGATCACTGGCATTTCCGCCCTGCCGTTTGCCGTCGCGGGCGAGATCCATATGGCCGCGCTCGCGCTGTCCACGCTGCTGCTCGCGCTGGCCACGCTTCTGTGCGCGATCGGAGTCCTGTGGCGGCGCAAGTGGGCGCGGGGGGTCGTGATCGCGCTCGAGGTGGTCTGCCTTTTTGGCACCGCCGTGTTGTTCATCGCACCGATCGGCTTCAACCACGGACTCGTCTCGATCCTGGTCAATGGCGTGCTCCCGCTCGCGGTCATCGTCCTGCTCCCCAAAGACCAGGAAGCGTTTTCATAGGCGCGGCCGGCCTCAGCCCGACGCGCGTGCCTTTAGCGGACGCCGTTTGAGCGCCGCATCGGCGTCGTCCGCCGTGACGTAGCGGCGGCGGAAGTTGCGGAGCGCGAAGCGATCGCAGGCGGTCTCCGCCGACGATCCCTTGCCGAGCACCTCGTACAGGTAC
>DASZJK010000302.1:0-2827 GCA_035948155.1 Candidatus Dormiibacterota bacterium | reverse complement strand
CAGGTCGCGCGCCTCGTCGACGCCCGCCTGGGCGATGCCGAGAGCCTGCCCCGAGATACCGATCCGGCCCGAATCGAGGGCGCGCATCGCGATGGCGAACCCCTGGCCCTCGCGCCCGAGCCGGTTGGCTTCCGGCACGCTCACGTTCTCGAGCAGCAGCTCACCCGTCGGAGATCCGTTCAGACCCATCTTGTCGAACACCTGCCCGACCCGAACACCCGGTGCGTCGGCGGGCACAAGGAACGCCGTCACACCTGCCGCGCGCTCATCGGGGCCTGTGCGCGCGAACATGACGTAAACGCCTGCGTGGCCAATGTTGGTGATGAAGACCTTGCTGCCGTTCAAAACGTATCCACGGCCATTGCGCCGAGCGGTCGTTTTCAGGGACGCCGCGTCCGAGCCCGACGACGGCTCGGTCAGCGCAAACGCGCCGAGGATCTCCCCCTTCGCCAGCGGCGGAAGCCAGCGCCTTTTCTGCCCCTGGTCGCCGAACAGCAGGATCGGTTCGGTGCCGACGCTGGTGTGGACGTCGACGATCACGGCGGTCGAGGCGCAGGCCTGGGCCAGCTCCTCGATGCAGATCGCGAAGGCCAGGGCGTCGAGTCCGGCGCCGCCGTATTCGCGGGGGATGAGGACTCCCATGAAGCCGGATTCGGTCGCGGCCGCGATCGCCTCGGCCGGAAAACGGTGCTCCCGGTCGACCTCTTCGGCGAGGGGCCTGACCACCCCCTGGGCGACCTCTCGAACTGCGTCGCGGAAGGTCAAATGCTGGGGCGACAGTTCGAGGTCCAACTCAGGCGTTACCTAGAATAGTGAGCTTGACAATGGACGCAGGGCCGCGATACCTCGAGGGAACGACGGTCGGCAGCGGCCGCGACATCATCGGCGTGCGGCGTGACCGCATCGCGGACATCATCAGCACCGGGCGCGAGATCATCGCCCGCGCGAAGTCGGAGAAGATCCTCCCGGACACGATCACGGGCGCCACGGCGGCGTTGCTGGTCACGATCGCAGGCTACGGGGAGCCCCTTTCCGAGGGCCAGTGGCGCGAGCTGGCGGGCGTGGTCGGCGGCATCATGCGCGACAGCACGTATGCCGACCTTGCCCGCCTTCGCACGTTGATCACCCAGGAGCAATTCCTCAATGTCGCCAGAAATCAGGGCTATGCTCGCTTCATCCGCCGGCTGGACGACGGTCGCTGGGTGTGTGAGCTGACGCCAAAACTTGAAGATCTTCCGGACGAATAAGGACGGGAAAGGTGCGTTGGGCGGTGCCCTGCGCTCCCGCGTCTTCCGGATCTTCTTCGCCGCGATCTTCGTATTCGCGATCCTCAGCCCCGCCGCGGTCGTATTGGCGGTCGTCTGGACGGCGCCCCCGATAAGCGCAAGCGGCTCGGCCGCGCAGGACGCCCAGCCCGCCCGGCTGCTGCCGCCTCCTGACGTTCAGCCGACGAGCCTTCCGGCTCCGACATACAACGTCTACGCCAACACGCTCTCCGGCACCGTGCCGTGCCCGCTCTGTGATATCCCGCCGCGCGTCTACGTCCCCAACAGCATGGCCGGAACGGTGGACGTGATCGATCCGACGACGTTCCGGATCATCGATCACTACCGCGTGGGCGCAATCCCCCACCACATCGCTCCCGCGTGGGACATGAGCGCGCTGTACGTCGACAACGAAGGCTCGAGCAGCCTGACCGTGCTAGACATCCACACCGGCAAGCCGGCCGGCCAGGTCAACATCCCCTTCCCCTACAACCTCTACTTCACCCCGGACGGGACCAAGGCGATCGACGTCGTCGAGCGCTTGAATCGGGTCGAGTTTCGCGACTGGCGCCATGGTTGGGCGCTGCTCGGTGCGGTCGGCATACCCTGGTCGGGAGCCGACCACATGGACTTCAGCGCCGACGGAAGCTACTTCATGATCTCGACCGAGTACACAGGTCACCTCGTGAAGATCGACGTCAACTCCATGCGCATGGTCGGAAGCGTTTACGTTGGCGGCCTTCCGATCGACGTCAAGCTTTCGCCCGACGGAAATTACTTCTACGTCACCAACCAGGGGCGCATGGGCGTCTCGGTCGTCGATCCGGTGGCGATGAAGGAGATCCAGTTCATCCCGACGGGACGAGGCGCGCACGGCCTGCAGGTATCACGCGATACGAGATCGCTGTACGTATCGAACCGGCTCGAGGGATCCATCTCGGTGATCGACTTCGCCACGCGCGCGGTCACCGCGAAATGGCACATCCCCGGTGGCGGCAGTCCCGACATGCTGCAGCTGAACCCAGAGGGGACACAGCTGTGGGCGTCGGGGCGTTACAACGCGACCGTCTACGTGTTCGACACGACAACGGGCGGGCTGATCGCCAGGATTCCGGTCGGCGCGGAGGACCACGGGCTGACTTACTTTCCTAACGTTGGGCGCTACAGCCTCGGGCACAACGGCGTCTACAGGTAGAGCCCCCGCGCGTTGCGATCGAGCAGATTCCGAGAAGCTTTGGCGGCTGCGGCTCCCTAGCATGAGGGTCGTTCGGATCAAGAATCGCAAGGGAGGAGACCTCCAATGAAAACCAAACAGACCCCAGCAAAGACAACCACCACGAAGGCCAAGCGGTACGAGGGATTCACCCACGAGGAAAAGGCCGCGATGCAGGCTCGCGTCCAGGAGCAGAAGGTGACCACGAGCAAGACGGACGGGGAACAGGTCTTGCTCGCGAAGATCGCCGAGATGCGGGAATCGGATCGCGCCATCGCCAAGCGCATCCACGCTGTCATCAAACAAACCGCGCCAGAGCTCTCGCCGACAACCTGGTACGGCATGCCCG
>DASZJK010000301.1:0-2165 GCA_035948155.1 Candidatus Dormiibacterota bacterium | reverse complement strand
CCTCGAGCTGCCCTATCACCTGGTCGACGGTCATGGTCTTGTTCGGCACGCGAGCTCATCCTTTCACGATCGGTGATGATTGACCGCATGGCTGAAATCCTCTTGCTTCATCACGCTCTCGGAGTCACGCCCGGTGTTCTGGCCTTTGCGGACGAGCTTCGTGCGCAGGGCCACGTCGTACACGTTCCCGACCTGTTCGACGGCAGGACCTTCGCGCAGCTCGAGGACGGCGTCGCCTACGCGCGCGAGGCGCCAGTCGACGAACGCGCGGAAGCCGCTGTCGAGGTCCTGCCCGCCGAGATCGTCTACGCAGGCTGGTCGCTCGGCGTCATGGTGGCGCAGAAGCTCGCGCAGACCCGCGCCGGTGCGCGGGGCGCCGTGCTGATCAGCTCGGCGGTCGCTCCCGAAGAGTTCGGCGGCCCCTGGCCGCAGGGCGTCCCGCTGCAGATGCACATGATGGAGAACGACGAGTGGGCGAAGGACTACGACATCCCGGCAGCCCGCGGGATCGTGGCGAATGTCAAAGGCGCCGAGCTGTTTCTCTATCCGGGTGACGGGCATCTCATCGCCGACAGCAGCGCGCCCGACTACGACGAGAAGGCGGCCTCGCTCCTGAAGAAGCGCGTTCTGGAATTTCTCGACAGGGCGCGGTGACGACCGTCCGCCAGGGAACCCCGCGGGATCTCGAGCGGATCGCGGAGATCAAGGTCCGCAACTGGCAGGACATCTACGGTCCGCTCATCCCGCCCGACGTCCTGCGCCCCTTCCTCGATCCCTCGGCGCAGGTCGATTACGTTCGCATCTCGGCCGAGTCCGGAAAAGCGATCCTGCTCGTGGCCGAAGACAGCGATCAGCAAGTCATCGGCTTCTCGCTCGCGTTTCTCGACCACGGCCCCGACCCCTGGCTCGAGTCGCTCCACGTGCACCCCGACTCTCAGTCCAGGGGCGCCGGCACCCTGCTCATGCGAGCCACCGCGAGAGAGCTCGAGTCGTGCGGGCACAGCACGATGCGGCTGGGCGTCGTCGAAGGAAACACGGCGGCGGAGAGGTTTTACGAGCGCCTGGGCGGAGTCGACGCCGGCCGCGAACCGACCTCATGGGCGAGCGGCGTGATGCACCATATCTACCGCTGGCCGAACTTCGACGCGCTCGCGTAACAAGATCACGAGCCCTCCGTTTTAGCAGGCATCACTGAAAAAGGAGGTGCTTCGACGGTGGGGACCAGGGCTCGCTGGCTTCAGGCCATGATCATTCTTTTTGCGGTCGCGGGCGTCTTCGCTGTGCAAAGCGCGCGCTCACAGCGCGGCGTGCTGACGAAGGCAGGCTGATCGCTCGGAAACCAGGAAGGAGCGGAGCCGAAGCTCCGCCCCTTCGAACACCCCTCGCTGCGAGACGCTGATTACCAGGTCATCGCGCTAGCTGCCTGACTCCGCGGCTGCGTGGGCCTTCACACAGGCGACGAACGCCTGCTGCTCGGTCCGGTCCTCGGCCTTGTCTGTGTCCTTGGCCGACTTGTCGCCCTTCGTGGGGGCGGTCTCCGTCGCGTCGGCGTCCGCGGCCTTGCAGACCTGGCCCGGCGCCGTGGATGACTGGTCGTTGGTCTCCTGGGTGTCGTTTTCTCTGGCATGGCTCGAGGCGATCGCGCTCACGCACGCCCCGTGAACCCCATTCGGGCCGTGGGGGCAGTTGCGGGCGGCCGACGCCACGGCATCCCCGTGCGAGTCGGCGTCGTTGGAGACCACGCCTTGCATCGCCATGGCGCCGGCCGTGCCCAAGGCCAGGGCGGCGGCCGCACCTAGGATGGCAAGTCGCAATTTGAACATGAGTCCCTCCAGGCTGGAATCCGATTCCCCAGTCCTCTCGAACGGAAAGCACCAACGCTGGGGCGGCTGGAACTAACCAAACCTGGGGGCGCTTAGCACTTTTGCAAGAAAATTGACGCCAAGCCGTTGTGCTGCTTAACGTCCTAGCAACCCCGGAGGAAACATGACAGCACTACGTGGCAGAAATATCGTGGCAGCGTTGTCGAAACTGTTCCGCAGGTCGCGACGATCGCGATCCTTCCTGGACGGTCCCGGCTGCACGTGCGACAGTTGCGTGCAGGCCTGGGACCGCCATCACCCCTCCCGCCGCAAGGCTGTCCGGGAAACGCGCCGCCTTCGACC